>JABFSF010000135.1 GCA_013140755.1 Methylotenera sp.
CTATGCGCAAGATTTATTACGAATTATTAAAGAAGTCTGCGCGAATAGTTTGACTGGCATTAAATTGCTTTGACTTGTTGGTTAGGTGTTTTATGAGGATTGCACAAACGTTCATTTGCGCAATCAACATTCGCTTCACATAAAACAAGGACTTGCGCGTTGCACAAATATATTGCAAAATACAATCAAATGGCAACAGGAATTCGCAACTATGCGCATCGGTTATGCACGTGTTTCTACTCAGGAACAAGACAATCAATTACAAATCACAGCACTTAAAGAAAATGAGTGCGAATTAATATTCCAAGAGAAGGCTTCTGGTGGTCGCTGGGATCGACCAGAATTGCATCGACTGCTAGGACAATTACGCAAAGGCGATGTAGTTGCCGTCTGGAAATTGGATCGACTATCGCGATCACTGAAAGACTTGCTACTCACGCTGGAAAAGATCGAAGAAGCTGGAGCGGACTTTCAAAGTCTGACCGAAGCGATAGATACATCTACACCAGCTGGTCGAATGATGATGCAAATCGTTGGTTCGTTTGCAGAGTTTGAGCGCGCCATGCTACGTGAGCGAACTAAAAACGGGCTTGAGGCTGCACGACAAGAAGGCAGAATTGGTGGGCGGAGACCTAAACTTACGCCACAACAACAGAAAGAAATTATCATGTTCGTAACTTCTGGCCAAAAAACAGGTGCCGATGCTGCTAGGTTATTTCAGGTACATCCATCAACGGTTGTGCGCTTGTTAGCAAAAAACCGATAAAGTGTGATGAATTTAGCTTAGCATACAATTTTTTCCGTTTTCTGCGTTCGCCCCAATAACAACGGCAAAGGAGTGAAGGGAGATATGAAGGCTGTTATTAGAGCCATATTACTTGATGATGCCGCCCGTAACAGCACCAACTTAACCAACCCAAAATTTGGCAAGGTGCGTGAGCCTATATTACGCTTTACAGCTTGGGCACGTGCATTCGATGTCAGTTCTAGCAATGGCATCTGGGAGCCACCTTGGCCTCTCAACACAAACTGGGGGCTTGGGCAAGGTCCAATGCGTTCTCCTTCTGTATTTAATTTTTATCGCCCAGGTTATGTGCCACCCAATAGTAGCATTGCGGCTGCAAAATTAGTCGCCCCTGAGTTACAGTTAGCCAATGAAACCTCCGTTGTTGGTTACCTTAATTATATGACTTATGTGGTTTATAGTTTTTCCAAAGACACTCCTGTCAATGAGAGGTTTACTAACTTAACCGTAGATTACAGCGAGTTAAAAATACTCGCTCCTAATGCAACCTCTCTAGTAAAAAGACTAAGTGTTATGTTCACTGGCAACCAGCTCAATCCAAGCACCATCACAATAATCAGCACTGCTGTTGCTCAAATTACTGAAAATATGAACCGTATTTATGCAGCGATTTTGCTAGTGTTGGCGACGCCTGAATTCACGGTCAGCAAGTAAGCGATTGGGACTAAAATGAACAAAAGACCCGCTATGAATGTTTCTCGCCGCGCTTTTTTACAACGTGGGGCCTCTCTTGTTGCAGCTGGTGTTACCTCGCCTCTCGCGCTGAATCTTGCGATGATTTCTGAAGCTTCAGCTGCAACCGCATCTGATTATAAAGCCATTGTTTGTATCTTTTTGCGCGGTGGCAATGATCACCACAATAGCTTAATTCCCTATGATAATGCTAGCTATGCTACCTACCAATCATTGCGCCCAAGTTTGGCGTACTCACAAGCGAGCTTAGCTCCTACGTTACTTACGCCTAGAGTTACCCCATTAGATAGAAACACTACATCGCATGAGTATGCACTTGCTCCCGCATTAGCCCCGCTTAAAAGCATTTTTGATGCTGAACGTATGGCTGTGTTGTTAAATGTAGGGACGCTGACTCAACCTACAACCAGAACACAATATATCAATCAGTCTGTGCCTTTGCCACCAAAATTATTTTAGCACAATGATCAAGAGTCTATATGGCAGTCTCTTTCACCAGAAGGTGCGCCTTCAGGCTGGGGAGGGCGCATGGGTGATTTATTTGAATCAGGTAACGGTAAAGCGATATTTACTTCAGTCAATGTTTCTAGCAATACGGTGTTTCCAACAGGTAAGCACACTATACAGTACCAAGTTAGTGAAGATGGCGCGGAACCTATTTATGGACTTGATTATCTTTATGTATCAAGAGCTTGCGCAGATGCTTTGGCTACGTTGATTACTCAGCCACGTACCCACTTATTTGAAAAGGAACATAACTTAATTACTAGCCGTGCTATTACAGCAGGTGTTGATTTAACAGCGGCACTTGATGCCGCCCCTAGCATTGCTACACCATTTCCTCTACAGGGAACCAACCGTTTAGCAGACCAACTCAAAATGGTTGCAAAAATGATTTCCGTTGCAGATACCTTAACCGTGAAGCGGCAAGTATTTTTTGTGTCTATGGGTGGCTTTGATCTTCATGATGGCCTACTTACCAAACACCCTGCATTACTTAGCGAAGTGGCTGAAGCCATGAAAGCTTTTTACGATGCAACGGTAGAGCTAGGGGTTACTAATCAGGTAACCGCATTTACTGCTTCTGATTTTGGGCGGAGTTTAATTGCAAATAATGATGGCACTGATCATGGTTGGGGTAGCACGCATTTTGTAATGGGAGGGGCAGTGCTTGGTGGCAATTATTATGGCACAGCACCTATTATTGCAAGCAATGGGCCAGATGATGTTGAAAGCGGTCGGTTGTTGCCCACCACTTCGGTTGATCAATATGCGGCAACACTAGGTAAATGGATGGGAGCAACGGATACAGAGTTACTGGAATTGTTACCCAATTTAAGAAACTTCAATGCCAGCACTCGTCACTTGGGATTTGTTTGATGATTTAACTTAAGTATTCGCAATCGTTGCTATGTTATTTATGAATAGAATGCCAATACACCCAGATGCCAGACAATGACAATACCATGAGTAAAATTGCGGCAATATCCATTAAAAATACGCCATAAGTACCAAATATACGACCACTATGTAAATCTAACACAATGCGCTCTAACGGCAATGTTGGGGCTAATTTTTGTTGTAAATCTATTAGAGTGTCTGAAGGCAATGCTTGCGGTTTAGACCACAGTACATGGGTGTTTTTTAATTCAGTCCATGTAACGCCATCTTGAGTTGAAAATTCTCCTAGCGTAGTTTTAATTACAAGTGCCTTATCTAATAAGCCCAATTGCTGCAATTGTGAGTTTGGTAGCAGGTTGCCACTTACTTTATCAACCAATTGACCCGCTTGCGTATATAAATAAAGCGCTTCAGGGGTTGCAATTGCACGTAGTTCGCCCCATGCAGCCACTCCTATAACAGGCTCAGAGGTATCGCTTTTTAAGAAATGATGATCCATCACCCAGCGACCATCAGCAACAACAAAATAACCATTATCAAAAACATAGCCGCTATTGGGTGTGGTGGATTTTAGACCATACCAGTGCATCAACCAGTGAGTGCCAATCATTTTTTTATCTAAATTAAGTGAGGTCGTGTGATTTAACATGAGGCCACTCACTGCTAACAATATAAAAAATAGGGCGGATAAAACGCCAATTCGTGCGTGCCACAATCGAATTAATCGTAATAATTTTGTTTTAATCAACATGCTTTATTTTTTCTTGTTCGTCTGATTGATGCATTAATTGATCATAATACAGTGCTAACCTAGCCATCCGATTCATCGCATTCACTGAAAGAGTAGCCCCTGAAATACCATCAATATTGCGATTTAAAAAATAGTCTGTGCGCAATTCAACCCCTTGAAATTGTTTCAAAAATGCAGGGTAGCGAACTTCCCCGCCACGGCTTTCTCGGTAGGTAAGTATTCGTGCTTGCAAAATTTTTCCATCACGCACGACAAACCCAGCTGTAATGGGTTCTTCTTTACCAATTTCTTCAAGTATCCAAGCACTCGTGTTATTAACTTTCCAATATCGCTGACGCAACTGAAATGGTGCATGGCTGAGTATTTTATCTGCTTGTTTTACCATCTCTTTGTTTAACCATAATGTATGGGCTTTGGGTGCATTTTCATCAAAAACCTCAGCAATAAATTGTTCCGTAGTTAAGTATTGTTCCAATGCTTGTACGTTGAAAGTGACTAAACTGACGAATACACTCAATAGGATAATGACATTATTTTTCATTTTTCAGTTTTAACAACTCTTATTTTACAGGCAACTCAATGAGGCATTTTATTGAAAATGAAACGCTTTGCAATGTGATTTTGCAAAGCGTTTTTCTAGGCTTAATTTAGAACATATAACCTAAACCAAGATTCAAGCGTTTATCGCCTTTATCGCCATCAGGTTTGTCAAACTTTTGGTAATCTGCTTTCAACACCACCTGAGGATGTGGTTGATAATTCGCGCCCACCGTCCAAACATCATTTTCGCTAGCATCGCTTCGTGTGATTACTTTTGGAATACTTGCATGGTTATCCCATTTTTCAAAACGAATGAATGGTGCTAAATCATGTTCACCATTTTGCAAGAGGTGATAGGCGGCTTCTGCATACCAACCATAAAAGCGATTAGCCGTTTCAAAACCAAATGCTGCGTTAATTTTTTCAGCATCTGATAAATGGCCTTGTGCAAATAAAGCACGTAAATCTAATTTATCAATTTTATAACGTGCATGAATATCCCATAAAGTTAAACGGGCATCAGCTCCATTCAAAGCAGGGTTGTTTTGTCCTGTATTACCTGAGAATACGCTAGCACCTATGGTGATTCCTGGTAGCCCCGTATAATCTAAGCGACCATGCACGGCAAAATCTTCTGCAGGTGCCTCAGATACATTCCGCCTTGCTTCTCGCACTCCTTTGGTTGAGAATTTATCAAAATTCTCAGCGGCCAGACTAGAGCTTATACCTGCCTGATATTTTACCCCAGTGGCAATTTCACCATAGAGGCTAGCACCTGCTTCCCACCATGTACTTGGAATGATGCGTGTTTCAATCTGATTTCTTTCTACTCCGTAAAAAGTAGGGGGCTCATGCGTTTCATTGATAAAGCCCAAAGGCATTAAAAATATACCCGCCTTAGCATTTAATTTTTCACTGAAATTAAAGTCTAGATAGGCTTGTTCTAACTCTACTTGACCTTCATTCTCAGTGTTAGCATGTTCTATTTCCAACTCGGATTTTAAACTAATCCAATCATTGAAACGGTGACCAAAGAATAATACAAATCGATGAAAGTCGATTTCATCTTTAGCCTGGGTTGCGCCACTTGGCACATCACCACTAAAGTTGTTGTAGTGAAGCTCGCCATAGCCACCCAAAGTTGTTCTATCTACAAGACTTTGAATCCCACCCTTATTTTTTTGTGCATTTGCAGCTTGTACTTTGAGCTGCTCAATTTCTTCTTGCAACATATCAATTTTATCCTCAATAGAGGTTGCCATTGCATGACTTGACATTAACGCCGTAATGATTGCGAGAGGAGCCCCAAAAAGTTTTTTATACATACCATTCCTTTAATAAATGAGAACTATTATCGTTATTGGTTGATATTATATGATAATGATTCTCATTACAATAAGTATTTTCGTGGAGATGGATGTCAAAAACTCATCGTGTAAAAAGTAAGGTGGTGAAAATAAGTACTAAAAATCAAAGGTAGCGTAAGCTAAGCAGCTTTTAATAAAAAATAAGTGATTTAAGTTTATAATCCTGTTTTGTCAGAAAACTACTTTTAGCATTTAATTTTAGCTAACAAAACCGGCCATGAGCGAACAACTAAAACAACACCGTGATCAAATTGATGCGATAGATGAGCAAGTGCTTAAACTCGTGAATGCGCGAGCGAAACTTGCGCGGGATATTGGCAGCTTAAAAGAAGATGGCGTCATTTATCGTCCTGAGCGTGAAGCACAGGTGTTACGTCGCTTACAAGCGAACAATACTGGGCCATTGTCAGATGAAGCGGTCAGCAATATTTTTCGTAGTGTGATGTCCAATTGCCGCGCACTTGAAAAAGCTATTTCTATTGCATTTTTAGGGCCGTTGGGCACATATAGTGAAGAGGCTGCATTAAAACAGTTTGGTTTGGGTTGTGGGGCGGTAGTGTGTGGCTCTATTGATGAGGTATTTCGCACTATTGAGGCAGGGCAGGCAGATTATGGGGTTGTCCCCGTTGAAAACTCTACGGAAGGTGCAATTGGCTTAACACTAGATCTATTGTTGGCGAGCCCGCTGAAAATTTGCGGTGAAGTAACCTTGCCTATTCATCATTGTTTACTTTCTCAGCAAACGGATATTAAGCAAATTTCACATATTTTTTCACACACACAATCGTTAGCGCAGTGTCATGAGTGGCTAAATAAAAATCTGCCACGTACAGAGCGTGAGGCGGTTACTAGCAATGCGCGTGCTGCGCAAATGGTGCATGATTTAGTAACAGCAGAAAACACCTTTGCTGCTGCCATTGCTAGCAAACGTGCGGCGGAGTTATTTGGCTTAAATATATTAGCTGAAAATATTGAAGATGACCCAAATAACACCACACGCTTTTTGGTGTTAGGTAAACATGATGTTGCGCCTTCTGGAAAAGATAAAACCTCATTAGTCATGGCTACCAAAAACGCACCTGGTGCTATGGTGTCATTGCTTGCTCCGTTTGCAGAACATGGTGTAAGTATGACTAAATTTGAATCACGCCCCTCAAAAACAGGGGTGTGGGAATACGTGTTTTTTGTTGATATTGAAGGTCATCATCAAGCACTACCTGTCAAAGCTGCGCTTGAAGCCATTGCAGAACATGCTGCCTTTGTTAAGGTGCTAGGCTCTTACCCTATTGCGGTTGTTTAAATTTGTTGTTCAAAAAATCTAGGTTTCTATGCGTTTATCCAGTTTAGCCCCCGATTACATTCAAGCTATTGCACCTTACCAAGGCGGCAAGCCTATTAGCGAGTTGGCTCGTGAAATGGGGCTTAATGAAGCTGATATTGTAAAACTTGCGTCTAACGAAAATCCGCTTGGCATGAGCCCAAAGGCGCAAATGGCGGTAGAAGACGCAATTGGCGACATTGCACGTTACCCTGACGGTAATAGCTTTGCTTTGCGCGATGCAGTGGCGAAAAAATTTAATGTCAATCATCAGCAAATAGTATTTGGGAATGGCTCAAATGATATTTTAGAGCTAGCCGCTAGAGCCTTTTTACATGCGGGTTGCGAGGCGATATATTCGCAACATGCTTTTGCAGTTTATCCATTGGTCACGCAAGCGGTTGGTGCAACAGGCGTGGTGGTTCCCGCTCAAGACTTTGCACACGATTTAGACGGATTTTTAAAAGCCATTACGCCTAAAACACGTTTAATTTTTATTGCTAACCCTAATAACCCAACAGGGACTTTGTTAAGCAAAGATGCTCTGAGAGCCTTTATTCATGAGCTTCCTAGGCATGTTCTTGTTTTGTTAGACGAAGCCTATGATGAATATCTGAATGCAGAAAACAAATCTGAAGCGATTGGCTGGTTAAGTGAGTTTGATAATCTTATTATTTCGCGTACTTTTTCAAAAGCTTACGGTTTAGCAGGTTTGCGCGTAGGTTTCGGCATAATGCATGCCGATGTGGCCGATATGTTAAACCGCGTGCGCCAACCATTTAATGTTAACTCCATCGCGCAAGTGGCGGCGCTGGCAAGCTTGGCAGATGATGATTTTGTCGCACGTAGTTATGCTGCAAACCAAGCAGGCATGGCGCAATTAACGCAAGGCTTTAAGCACTTAGGATTAGAATTTATTCCTTCTTTTGCTAATTTCGTGAGTTTTAAAGTTAAAGATGCGTCACAGATCAACCAACAATTGCTCCAAAATGGCGTCATTGTGCGCCCAGTAGCTAATTATGAAATGCCTGACTATTTGCGTGTAAGCGTAGGATTGTTCAGCGAAAATGCCCGTTTTTTAACGGTGCTTGAAACGCTTTTAAAGTAGAAACGATTTAATCATGACGAATTACGAAAAGTTAGCGACCGATGATGTACGTATTCGCGACATCAAACCGCTGATTTCGCCGATTGCACTACTCGCGCAATTTAAAGAAAGTGTAGAAAGCACGCAAAATATTATCGCTACGCGCGAGGCAATACACCGCATTTTGCATGGTCAGGATGACCGTTTGCTAGTGGTGGTAGGTCCTTGTTCAATTCATGACCCAATTGCGGGTATGGATTACGCGCGCCATTTAATGCAGGTAAAGCAAGCACTTAAAGAAGACTTACTCATTGTAATGCGTGTATATTTTGAAAAACCGCGTACTACGGTGGGTTGGAAAGGGCTCATTAACGACCCGCATTTAGATGGTAGCTATCAAATTAACGAAGGTTTGGCGATTGCACGTAAATTTTTACTCGATGTGAATGAAATTGGAATGCCCGCAGGTGCCGAGTTTTTGGATACCATTACGCCGCAATACACGGCGGATTTAGTAAGCTGGGGCGCAATTGGGGCGCGTACGACAGAATCGCAAGTGCACCGTGAATTATCCTCAGGCTTATCTTGCCCTGTGGGCTTTAAAAATGGCACCGATGGTGGCGTAAAAGTGGCAATAGACGCGATTAAAACTGCCGCAAGCCCACATCACTTTTTGTCATTTACTAAAGAAGGCACTGCAGCGATTTTTTCAACAGCGGGTAATGAGGATTGTCACGTGATTTTGCGCGGTGGCAAAATCCCCAATTATGATGCGCACAGCGTTAACGATACCTGTCAACAACTGTCCGCCGCAGGCTTAAGCCCTAAACTAATGATTGATTGCAGTCACGCTAACAGCAGTAAAGATTTTACGCGTCAAAAAGAAGTTGCCATCGACATTGCCGCACAACTTAGCGCGGGAGATCAACGCATTATGGGTGTGATGATTGAGTCGCACTTGAAAGAAGGTCGCCAAGATCACGCACCAGGCTGTGATTTAGTTTATGGTCAATCCATTACCGATGCTTGTTTAGGCTGGCAAGATACAGTTGACCTGTTAGCTTTACTCGCAGGCGCAGTGCAAGCACGTCGTCAAAAATAGTTGTCTAAAATTCTGCATCATCTTACAGTTTTGCATCATGAATTTACTTAGTGCTTAATCGGTAATTTGCAGTATTGCTTGTTTTAAATACAGCGCACAATGCATTCCACGTTACAGAGTTACTGATAACGAGTTTAATCAAACAATATAAAGGAAACTATCATGTGGACTACTCCAGCTGCTACTGAAATGCGTTTTGGCTTTGAAGTTACAATGTATGTAATGAACAAGTAATTAGCAATTACGTTTGATTTAAAAAAGGCTGCCGCGAGACAGCCTTTTTTTTAATAAATATCTTTGTGGTAAAAAAATGGCTCTCAATTTTTAATGGAATCGTAAAAAGTTATGCATATACATGTTTTAGGTGCTGGTGCTGGTGGTGGCTTTCCACAATGGAATTGTAATTGTTTCAATTGTGATGGATTACGTACAGGCACGATTAAAGCGACGAAGCGTACACAATCTTCCATCTGCGTTTCAAGTGATGGTGTTAATTGGGTGCTATTTAACGCCTCCCCAGATGTATTGCAACAAATTCAGGATTTTCCAGCATTGCAACCAGCACGAGCCGTCCGTGATACAGGTATTCAAGCCATTGTGTTAATTGATGCGCAAATTGACCACACCACAGGCTTATATATGCTGCGTGAAGGCATGGTTAAGCGTGAAATTTACTGCACAGACATGGTGTATGGCGATTTAACTTCAGGCAATCAAGTTCTTAATATTTTGGGGCATTATTGTGGTATCAACCATCATCAAGTCCCCATTGACGGTAAAACCAGCTTTACTATTCCCAATGTGCCTAATCTTAAATTTACTTCTGTTGCACTTAAAAGTGCTGCACCGCCATATTCTCCTCATCGTAATGATCCGCAAGCAGGTGACACCATTGGCGTGCTGATTGAAGAAATTAGCACGGGTAAAAAATGCTGGTATTCGCCTGGTTTGGCTGAAATTGAGCCGCATTTACCAGCGTTAATGCACCAAGCGGATTGCATTATGGTGGATGGCACATTTTGGACAGATACTGAAATGATAGATTTGGGTTTGATGACCAAAACAGCGCGTAGCATTGGTCACAACCCACAATCGGGTAAAGGTGGCATGATTGAAGACTTAGATCAATTTAATGCATCACGCAAGGTTTTGATTCACATCAATAATACAAATCCAATATTACGTGAAGATTCTGCCGAGCGTGCAATTTTAAATGAACACAACATTGAAGTTGCCTTTGATGGTATGGATATTATTTTATAAGGACAAAGAAAATGGCGAATGAGCAATTAGCCCCATGGAGTAGAGAAGAGTTTGAAGCAAAATTACGTGAAAAAGGTAAGGGCTACCATATTTACCACCCCATTCATGTATTAATGTATGAAGGCAAACTAACGCAAGCGCAAATGCAGTGCTGGGTGGCAAACCGTTATTACTATCAAATTGCCATTCCAATGAAGGATGCAGCCATTCTTTCTAACTGCCAAGATAGGGAGTTGCGCCGTGGCTGGATTCAACGCATTTTTGACCACGATGGTAGCGGTAATATTGCAGAAGGTGGTGAGGGCGGCATTGAAGCTTGGATTCATTTAGGTCATGCTGTGGGCTTAAATCGCGAGGACATTATGTCACTTAAGCTGGTAGCACCCGCTACTTTCTTTGCTGTAGATGCGTATATCAATTTTGCTAAACAGCGTTCATGGCAAGAGTCCGTATGCTCAAGCTTAACTGAGCTTTTTGCGCCACATATTCATCAACAACGGATTGATTCATGGCCTGATATGTATCCTTGGATTAACCCAGAAGGTATGCAATACTTTAAAAACCGCCTCACACAAGCGCGTCGTGATGTAGAGCAGGGTTTAGCGGTCACTTTAGATTACTTTGGGCGCACGCGTGAACTACAAGAGCGCGCACTTGAAATTTTGCAATTTAAATTAAATGTATTGTGGGTAATGGCTGATGCGATTATGTTGCAATGCACTGATATTAAAGTAGAAGGGCGTGATTATTTACGCCAGCCTATCATTGAGATTAAATAATTTGTAGGGGTGCAATGCACCCATTTTAATTTGGAATATCCATGAGCAAGCAAATACAAGGATCAGACGTTTACACCATTGCGTTACACCACCGTTTTCAGTGGGAAGAGGCGCAGCAGTGTCATGTTGTTTTATTTCCAGAAGGTATGGTGAAGTTAAATGGCGGCGCAGGCGAAATTTTAAAACGCTTAGATGGCAAGGCAACAGTAGCAGATGTGGTTGCTGATTTAAAGGCAACTTTTCCAGAAGCTGAAAATATTGAAAAAGACATCATCAGCATGTTGGAACTTGCTGTGAACAAAGGCTGGCTACGTCAAATTAACGTAGCTTAAGCATAAGGAGTATTTATGAGTGTTCAAGTCAATAACGGGGTATCGACCAGTGCTACCCAAACTACGCCCTTATGGTTGTTAGCTGAAGTGACTTACCGTTGCCCGCTACATTGTGCATTTTGCTACAATCCAACAGATTACGATAAGCACACCCAAAATGAACTTACGACTGAACAGTGGATTCAAACCTTACGTGATGCGCGTAAGCTAGGAGCCATTCAGTTGGGCATTTCTGGTGGCGAGCCCCTGTTGCGTGACGATATTGAAGAAATTGTTATTGAAGCCAAAAAGCTGGGTTATTACAGTAATTTGATTACTTCAGGTGTTGGTCTCACCGAGCAACGTATTCAAGCGTTTAAAGCAGGAGGCTTGGATCACATTCAGCTTTCTATGCATGATGTCACTGAAGACATTAACAACTTTATTACCAATACTAAGACCTTCCAGCTTAAGCAAAAAGTGGCTGCCATGATTAAAGCGCATGGTTATCCGATGGTGCTGAATGTGGTGATTCACCGTTTTAACATTGATCACATGAAGCAGATTTTGGAGATGGCAGAAGCGATTGGTGCGGATTACATTGAACTAGCAAATAACCAATATTATGGATGGTCATTGGTTAATCGTAGCCAGTTAATGCCTACGCGTGAGCAACTTGAGCGAGCAGAGGCGATTACCAATGAGTTTCGTGCCACTAACCCACACGTTAAAGCTCTCTATGTGGTGCCAGATTATTTTAACGACCGCCCGAAAAAATGCATGAATGGCTGGGGTGAGGTGTTTATGATTGTGACTGCTAATGGTGATGTGTTGCCGTGTCACTCAGCGCGTGTGCTGCCCAACATGCAGTTTCCTAACGTAAAAGATGCCGACTTAGGTTGGACATGGAAAGACTCGCCTGCATTTAATCAATATCGTGGTACAGGCTGGATGAAAGAGCCGTGCCGTAGCTGTGAAGAGAAAGAAAAAGATTTAGCGGGCTGTCGTTGCCAATCATTTTTACTCGCAGGTGATGCAGAGGCGGCGGATCCTGTTTGTACTAAATCTCCACATCGCCATTTGGTGGATGAGGCGATTGAAAACGCAAAAAATCCGCAATTACAAGCACAGCCGATATTGTTCCGCAATGATAAAAACTCCAAACGTTTAATTGCGGGAGAGCTTAAAGAATTAACTGATAAATTTCATGCGCTACCTTAAGGAAAAATCAATGAAACAATTTTTTAATCAAGCAAAAATAATTATCGGTACTGCGTTGATATCTATGCTGGTATTTGGTATTAACGTTGGTCATGCGGAAGAAACCATCCCTCAATTACTTGGAAAGTGGCAGGGAGAGAACAAAACTTACTCTGATGCTAAAGGTTACCAAAGCTGGACAAAAACGATTGAAATCACCGAGCAACGTGAGCGAATTTTTAAAGGAATCTTTACTTACTTTGGTGGAACGAAAGAATTTTTTGGAGTTATTTATCCAGACAATTCACTGACTTGGGTATCAAAACCTGCCAAAGGTTATGTGCAAGGCAAAGTTCAGTCTGCCAATCAAATGACC
Source organism: Methylotenera sp. (assembly GCA_013140755.1). Classification (GTDB taxonomy): domain Bacteria; phylum Pseudomonadota; class Gammaproteobacteria; order Burkholderiales; family Methylophilaceae; genus Methylotenera. The sequence continues at coordinate 12,994 of JABFSF010000135.1, forward strand.
GCTTGTTATGTTGAAACAGGTGAAAATGCCACTGTAGGCTGTGTTGAGCTTCATCGGCAGTAAAAAGCAATTGATTTTTTACACAACAAGCTACTAGGCTATAATACAAGCGCACTTAACGTGCGCTTTTTTATATCATGAAATCACAAAGCATTCTCGTGTTAACTCTAGCCGCTCTTGCTGCCCTTGCGCCATTTGCGATTGATACCTATTTGCCAGCTTTTCACGCAATGGGAAGCGATTTAGCAACCTCAGATTTACATATTCAGCAAAGCTTAGCCGTTTATTTACTCCCTTATGCCATGATGACGCTGTGGCATGGGGCGATTTCAGACAGTATTGGTCGCATTACCACCATTCAGTGGGGGTTGGGTATTTTTGTGTTGGCAAGTATTGGTTGCGCATTTGCACCCAATGTAGAAACGCTATGGTTTTTCCGCGCCTTGCAAGGGGCAAGTGGTGGTGCAGGTAATACTGTAGCACGCGCTATGGTGCGTGATTTATTTGAAGGTGCGCAAGCACAGCGAGTGATGGCAACGGTGCAAATGCTATTCGGAATTGCGCCTGCGGTTGCACCGATTATTGGTGGCTTTTTATTGGGGATTCATTGGCAAGCCATTTTTATATTTTTGGCAGTTTATGCAGCCATTAGTTTTTGGGCTGCAACAAAATATTTGCCAGAAACCATGCCAATTGAAAAACGAATGCCGCTTTCAGCGAAGCAAGTGATCAAAGATTATCGTGCCATTTTTAGCGATAAAGAATTTAACTATACTGTTTTTGCACTTGGGGCAAACTTTGCGGGTTTTTTTGTTTACGTGCTAGCGAGCCCAATATTTTTGGTAAAGCACTTAGGCTTAACCGAGCATCAGTTTGGCTATATGTTCATTCCAACTGTTTGTGGCATGGTGTTAGGCTCATACTTAGCAAAACGTGTAGCTGGAAAGTATGCGAAATCCAAAGTCATTAAACTTGCCTATTTGTGGATGGGGATTGTCGCAAGCTTGAATTTATTGGTTTGTTTTTTCTTACCTACGCATTTCATTCTCAATATTTTACCCGTTGCTCTGTTTAATATCGGCATGGCATTAGCAATGCCTATTCTTTCGCTTGCTGCCCTAGATAGACACCCTAAAATTAGAGGTACAGCGGCTTCAGGTCAAGCTTTTGTACAAATGTTACTTTCTACAGTGTCAGCAGGTTTAATTGTGCCTTTGGTTTGGTATGCGCCATCAGGTTTGGCAATTGCCATGGCAGGGTATTTAATATTTAGTTGCTGGATAGTATCTAAAAGTCAGTTATTCAAATAACGGACTCAGTTGTACAAGCCACATGCGCGTTAGTGTGAGTTCTTTTCAGCCATAGATAACACCGCCTTGACATCCTTATCCTCAATACGCATTGGTACTCCTTGTATGGTATTGCCGTGATGAAAATTATGGCATGACATGCAGCTGCTTGCGATGCGTTTGGGCTTGGGACTATCACCTGAATGGCAACTCAAGCATGAGGCTCTATCGGGCATAGCAATGTCGGCACTGCTTTCAGAGTTTTCTAGGTTGTGACAAGACTGGCACTGCTGAGTGTTATGCGAGGCGTGATTAAAGCGCGCATTTCTAAACCAATCATGGTTAATGGTGATAGGAGACACGCGCCAAAGCGGTGCGTCAACCTCGCTTGCTAAGGGCGGTGAAGATTTTTTAGACTCCGCATTTAGTTGCACAGCAAGCGTTTGCTTGACTTCAGTTGTTTGGTGACAATAAGCACAACCTTCTGTTTTTAGCAGTTCAGAGTACTTTGAAAACTGCTTGGGTGCATATAGCTTGAGTGTGTTAAATACATTAGTTTCAGAGCCATGTGGCACCGTGAGTTTTTCAGCTAAAGTGCCAACTTGTAGTTGTTCCTGATGGCAACTCACACAGTCTCGTTTAAATGAAATTGGGGTAAATTTCATACTTTTTCCTTCTGGTTGATGGCAAGTCGTGCATGAAAGTTCTCGAATGTCATCCATACCGTTAGGACCTTGCACTTTGCCTACATGTTGAACATGCGGAAAATTAAGCCCAGAGTTTTCTACGAGGCGAGCAGTTTCTGACTGTGAAATAGTTTCTGATTTTTTCTCATCGGCATTGGTTTGAAAGGTGAGCTTAAAGGCTGGGTGATCATGATCAAAATCATGAATGTCAGGGAGTGCTGTATCAGGATTCACAGCTTTGATATTGCCGTGGCAATTAACGCATAACTGATTATTTTGGCGCGTGAGTGGGTGAGGTGCTTTATGCTCTAAATGGCATTCTGCACATCGCATATTATTAGCAAATAAACGATGTGGTTGAAACGCTTTTGCTTGCAAAATGGAGTTTGCAATATGTGGCTCAGTATTGGTGTGACAATGAGTACACGCTTGATCATTTACCTGCTTAGTTGCGGCTTGATGACAGTTCACGCATTGTGAGGCAAAGTGCCGATGTGCGTTTGAAATGCGCCCCGGACTCCAAACACGGTCAAAGCCCACAGGCCATTCAGTAGCACTTTTTTTAACAATGGGAATAAACACTTGCGCAAGTGGCATGACTAAAAAAATCAGGGCAATACAAGCCGCTAGCCATAGCGAGAGCTTGCGTTTAAAGCGAGATGCACCTGGCAGAGGATTTTGAGTGCGTTTTTTGAGTGCCTCATAATCATCTGGAAGCTTGTGTATTAAGCTGAGTGATACCGATAAATCAACATCAGGCGGGGCTGGTTCAACGGTAAGTAGATAAGGCCCAATCATCACTTGAGTACCGTAGGTGAGCGTAACATTGGGCTGAGATTGACTTTCTACTTGTAACTCGCCGTTAATGCTACACAGTTGAATTTGCCCATTTTCATTACGTTTAATCACTGCATGGTGCATATTAATACGTGGATCAGCAAGGTGAATTGTACATTCTGCACCGCGTCCTAGGGTCAACTCATCTGCGTTGATAGTACGGTAACTACGCACGGCAACGCCGCGTGAGTTTTGAGAAATTTTAATAAATAAGCAGTTAATCATGTTTTAAAGTGTTGGGCTTACCAGTAAATAAATACCGACACGATATGTATCGTCAAGGCTAGCAATAATGCAATCGCAAAAGGCACATGCACATAAAGCCATATTCCAAGCCTTGCGCGGTACATTAAATCTTGCCGAATGCGTTTGATTAGGGATTGGCGGCTCACCATAATAGAGTAAAGCTCACGGTAGAGTTTTCGTTGTTCTGTAGATAAATTGTCGCTCATGCCTGCAAGTTGTTGCACCGCGAGTGCAGAAGGGCAATCAAGATGATAACCTCTGAGTTGCTCTAATAAATCTGCACCAATTTGCGTTTCTTGACATGCTTTTGCGACCAAATCATTAATTTCATCAGGCATGAGCAGGGCAATTTGGCGTGCGTGTTTATCCGCATCTGCTATGCGCAATAACAAGCTATTAAGATTATCTTCGCCCATGTTATCTGTCATTTGTCTGGGGTAAATTAAGTAGGCAAAGCTACCAAACAAACCACTGGCAATGACAATCAACAATAAAACATAAGCTACGGTATGTATGTTTAAACCAAAATGAAACCCGCTATGTAAACTCGCGGTCACCAGCAAGGTTGTGCCTAAATAAATATGTGCGGAAAGCCACGCTTGCGTTGAGCCTGATTGGCGATAGCGGCGTTTACGAATGCCATACCACGCTAGCCAAAAAACCAAGAATGCAGAAACTGTGCCCAAACCATAACCTAGCCAACTGCCACCATAATGCCCAACGGCAGGTTCAAACCATAAATAAGCCAATGTTGATGCTAATACTAGCGCGCAAGCGAGCTTTAAATAGCGATATTCTTGGTAGTCAAAAACAGAGCTACGCAGCATGATTTGACCTTAAATTCATCCATCTTGTCATTTAGGTGGGCTTTCTTAAATCATCATTAGAAAGTGGGGTATGGTCATGAGTATGATCAGCAAAACCTAATAACTCTTCAGGGTTCACGCGCACTGCTGCGCCCACTGGGCACGCACGCACGCAAACAGGGCCGTCTTTAATCTCTTTACACATATCGCACTTAACGGCCACTTTGGCATCATTGGGGCTACTTTCAACCTTGGGCTGAATGCCTAATAACATCTGCCATAAACTACGTTCAGGTTGCTCATGCACAACGGCCATTTGAATCACATCGTAAGGGCAATTGACTTGGCAATTACCGCAACCAATGCAGCTATCATCAATATAGACTTCGCCATGTGGCGCACGGTGAATGGCATCTGGCGGGCAATCTTTCATACAATGCGGATGCTCACAATGGCGGCAAGAAGTTGGCACACGAATGTTAGCAAAAATCGGCCCAGTAGAGCGGTCTAAGCGCGATGCGCCACCATGTGTGCTTGCACAGGCTTCTTCACAATAGTTGCAGCGAATACACAGGGACTCGTCAATCAGTAATACATCTGTCGCTTCACCCACGCCTTGCTGAATTAAAAAAGAAATTAAATTAGAAGGTGCTGAGTGTTGCGATAAATTATTTTGAGAATCGCTCGTTTCAGATTGCCGACGTTGCTCTTGCTCTTGCAATCGCTGTAAGTAGCGTGCATCCATTTCGTTACGAATATCAGGGTTGCGGGCAATAATGTCACGCATTTTTGCTGCTTCAAGAAACACAGCTTCGGTTTCAACAGCGGCACGTACTGTCCCGATGCGTGGCTCGCCTGTAATGAGTGCCATTTCGCCCACATAATTACCTGCTGCCACGTAAAACATGACCACTTCACGCCCAGCCATTGTGCGAGATACTGTCACCGAGCCACGTTGAATCAAATACAGTCCATCAGCCTCATCGCCTTCATTAAAAAGTGTTTCACCTGCGGCATACTTTTTGATTAAGGCATTTTTAGCTAAGTCATTTAAATCCTCTTCACTTAAAGATAAGCCTATACTCACCAACACCACACTTTTAATCGCCACTTCATCAATCATGCGGCGCATAGCACCTACGGTGTTTATCAGTTTAAGAATCGCTCTTCTGGGTGATTCAATCAGCACGCAATGACTACGGGCGCGAATTGTACCAGCGCGTCTGCGCCCAGACAGCAAAGACATTTCACCAAAAAACTGTCCTGCGTTAATTTCGCCATCTGATGCGTCATCTTCATCAATCAACACATCTAGAGTACCCTCAATCACCATAAAAAAGGTGGTGCTGTAGTCATTGCGCTTAAACACAATTTCATTAGGGGCTACTTGTAAAATTTGGCTTTCTAAAATTAGCTCACGCAGTTGCAAGGTGTTCAGTGGAGCTAAAAATGGGATAGTGCGTTGAATTTTAACCAAGACATCTTCAATCCCTCTATCTGCACAAAAGTTAGTAAACTTATTACGCAACAAAGCTTCATCGGCAGGTTCTACGGGGTGGCCACTAATGTATTCCACCACTTCAAAGCCTTGGTTAATTCCTTGTTTAATCAGTGGATAACCCGCTAAGGCCCCGATAATAAAGAGCTTTGCAATGTTAGATTCATAATGTGGAGAAAGCTTTGGTAAAGCCGCCATATCATCACTAGAAAACTCAATACCAAAGCTCTCTAATAAAGGGCGTGAGGGCAGGGCACCTAAGCGGGCAATAATGCGGTGGCAAGGGATGCGCTCAACGCCATCGGGCGTGTTGGCAAGCAAAGTGATAGGAAACTCACCACGTGTATTTTCCTCAATGGCATGGGGGGTGGTTTGCAAAAACCAATCGAGCGCACCTTTTTGTCGCGCTTCGGTCAACTGCGTTAAGTTGCTTTCTTTACAATTGCTAAAGTCTTCTGCACGGTTAAGAATAATCACTTGGTTGCGTTCGGTGAGCGATAGCGCATTTTCAACACCACTATCGCCACCGCCTATCACCACAATGGTTTCATCTTGATACGCTTTGGGGTCATCAAGCTGATATTGCACTTGTGGCGCATCACCACCTGCAATTTGCAGTTTACGCAAATTACCTTGCACGCCAATCGCTAGCACAACATGTTCTGCGCTTAATTGAGTGTTATCTGCCAATGTCACTTCAAGATCTTGCGCACGACGTGTGATGCTCACCACTTTAGCGTGATAACGAATGTTGATATTTAAATCAACGATGGTTTTTTCCCATGACTCCAACACGGATTCACGTAGCGATGCTATAAATGGCAAAGGACTGCGTGTTGGCAAACTGCGCGGTTCGGCCATTACCAGCTTACCTCGTTGATACTTGCGAATTGTATTGGCAGGTTCTGACTCTGACTCTAACAACAGATAATTTAACCCGCGTTCACTCGCACGCGCTGCGGCAGATAAACCACTAGGCCCTGCGCCAATAATGATTAGTTGATAATGCTGTGGTTGTCGCGTTTTAGTCATAGGTGGCGTAATGATTGAATGGCTACATTCTACTGCAAAATAAGCAGCGATTCTGTGAGTTTTTTGTTACAAGCACTTGTTACAAATTGTATCTAATTACGTGTTTGCCAAATCTAAGCTTAAAAATTTACATTCATTGACGTAAATCAAGTAACGCCATTACATACAAAGCGTATGCTTATCAGTTAGTTAGTATCATCATTTTTTGCTCAAAGGAGATTCACATGGTTCAAGAATTATTTAGTTCATTTACAGGTCTTTTAAGCCTAGGCGTGATTGTATTTGTGTTAGTGATGGCAACATTTTTTATCCGTTTATTTTTAACAGCAAAACCACAAGGGGATGAAAAATAATCATGTTCTATATTCAGCGCAGTTAATTTGCGTTGATTACAATATAGCAAGCAAATGGCGGTGTATAAGCACTTGATTTAAAGTCTTATACGCCGTTTTTTTGTTGTGGATTTCACGATTTGATTCCATTAAAATTCCAACAGTATTTAACTTAAATCACCGCAATTCAAAACTTGAAAGGACACCATCATGGCACGCATTAAAGGCACAAGTAGCAATAATTATCTTACTGGTAGCACAGCAAACGATTTTTTAATCGGGCTAGGTGGTGACGATACCTTAAACGGCGGGGCAGGTAACGATACAGCCAGTTATCTCGGCAATATCGCTGAATTTCGCTTTGCCAACCTCAATGGCAAACTCGTGATACAAGACCTTATCTCCGTAAACGGAAGTGAAGGTAAAGATACCTTAAGTAACATTGAGCAAATACAGTTTGATAACGCGCAACTTACTGTAAGCGGGGGTGAGCTTTTAGTAAACACTTATACTGACTTTAATCAAGCGAGTCCTAGCGTTGCTGCCCTTGCTGATGGTGGTTTTGTGGTGAGTTGGCAATCTGACGGACAAGATGGTAGCGACAATGGAATTTACGCGCAACGTTATGATGCTACTGGCACGCCTCAAGGGAGTGAGTTTTTAGTGAATCTCGTTACACTAGACGGTCAAACGAATCCTAGTGTGGCAGGGCTTGAAGATGGCGGTTTTGTGATTGCTTGGGAGGCGAGCAGTGCTTTCAGTGGCGAAATTATTGTAAGGCGTTACGATGCAGCAGGGAATGCGATAAGCAATGATATTTTAGTTAATTCCACAATAGCGACTAAACAAGAAGCCCCTAGCGTTACAGCCCTTACTGATGGCGGTTTTGTCGTAAGTTGGACATCATACAATCAAGATCATATAGATGGATTTCCTGGTGTGTACCTTCAGCAATATGATGCTAATGGGAGCCCCACAGGCGGTGAAGTTTTGGTCAATAGTAATGTGATAGAGACTCAGAGCGCATCAACAATTACCGCTCTTGCAGGGGGAGGTTTTGTAGTGAGTTGGCAAACCGCTGGCGTAGATGGTGATGATTTTAGTATAGCCGCACAAATATTTGATGCCTCTGGTAGCTATTATGCCTCTGAATTTAGGGTCAATTCACACACAGCTAGTGCACAGACTCAACCTAGCATAGCAGCACTTGCCGATGGCGGATTTGTGGTGAGTTGGGATTCTTATGCTCAAGATGGTGATAGTAATGGCATTTATGCACAACGTTTTGATGCCACAGGCAACCCACTTGGAAGCGAATTTAGAGTGAACACCTACACCATAGCGCATCAATACCAGCCAAGCATCGCCGCACTTACCGATGGTGGCTTTGTGGTGAGTTGGACATCTCTGCAAGATGGCAGTGTCTATGGTGTTTACGCACAACGCTACGATGCTGCTGGCGTGGCGCAAGGGGCTGAATTTCAGGTCAACACTTATATTTCAGATTGGCAATATAAGTCCACTATTGCAGGCCTTGCTGATGGTGGCTTTGTGATAAGTTGGGAGTCTGCAGGGCAAGATACGCCTATCGGTGCAGGCATTTACGCCCAGCGCTATGATGCTGCTGGCAATGCAGTAGGCTTAAAACTCACAGGTACAGATAACGCAGAAGTAATTAACCTAGATGCAGGTACGGGCTTGGTGGTAGAAACTCAAGGGGGCAATGATACGGTAAATGGCGCAGCCGCGCATGATACGATTTTTGGCGGCGCAGGAAATGACGTGCTAAATGGCGGCTTGGGGGACGACTTCTTAAATGGTGGCACAGGGATAAATAAACTAAGCGGTGGTAAAGGGCATGATACTTACGTGTTAGATAACGTTAAAGATACGGTGACTGAGCTTGTAGGCGCAGGTATTGATGAAGTGCAAGCTTCTTTTAGCTACACCTTAGGGGCTAACGTAGAAAACTTAACGCTGACAGGTGCCAATAGTATCAATGGCACAGGTAACGCAGTGCGTAACCTTATTACAGGTAATGCGGGTGCTAACTTAATGGATGGTAAAGCAGGGGCAGATGTGCTTGAAGGTGGCGCAGGATTTGACACCTTGGTTGGTGGTGCAGGCAATGATTTTTTAATGGGTGGTGCAGGCGCAGATACGTTTAGATTTAATAGCGCACTTTCTGCAACTAATAATGTAGATACGATTGATGATTTTAACTGGGGTGAAGGCGATAAAATTCAACTCAGCAAAGCCATTTTTACCACAGTTGGTGATGTGGGAGTGCTTAGTCTCGATGCATTTGCGAAAGGTAACTTTAGTGTTGCTCAAGATGCCACAGACCGCATTATTTACAACAGCACCACAGGTGATTTGTATTACGACAAAGACGGCACAGGGGCAGCAGCAGCGATTAAGTTTGCACATTTAGATGCAGGCTTAGATTTAATTAACAGTGACATTTCGGTGATTGCATAATTGGCAATAAAGGTGAATCATTGCATTAAAGTCTCACCTTAATTTAACTTTAAAGGAGCTTTATCATGGCACGCATTAAAGGCAATAACGGACACAATAATTTAATTGGCACGGGTGCTAACGACACCTTCATTGGCGGTGGCGGTAACGACAACCTCAATGGTGGCGCAGGTACAGACACCGCTTTATATGCAACTAACATTGCGGCATATCGGTTTAGCAATGTGGATGGCAAATTAGTGGTCACCTCTAGTGGCGCAGAAGGTAAAGATACACTGACATCGATTGAAGCCCTGCAATTTAGTAATGGGCAATTGACGGTGAGTAGCGGTGAGTTTCAGGTCAATACTACCACCACAAACGAGCAATTCGACTCCAGCATCACCGCCCTTGCCGATGGTGGCTTTGTGGTGAGTTGGACGTCTTATCAAGATGGGAGTGGCGCTGGTATTTACGCGCAACGCTACAATGCGGCAGGGCAAGCCCAAGGTGCTGAGTTTCAAGTCAATACTTATACCATAAACCATCAAGAGGCTCCCAGCATCACCGCCCTTGCCGATGGTGGCTTTGTGGTAAGTTGGCAGTCTTATCAAGATGAGAGTGGCGCTGGTATTTACGCGCAACGCTACAATGCGGCAGGCGAGGTGCAAGGTGGCGAGTTTCGAGTCAATACTCATACCTTTAACGAGCAATTCTCCGCCAGCATCACAGCCCTAGCCGATGGCGGCTTTGTGGTGAGTTGGACGTCTGATGGGCAAGATGGGAGTAGCGGCGGTATTTACGCGCAACGCTACAATGCGGCAGGGCAAGCCCAAGGCGCTGAGTTTCAAGTCAATACTACCACCGCAAACGGCCAATACTACCCC
>JABFSF010000015.1 GCA_013140755.1 Methylotenera sp.
GGTCTGGTTTGAAACCACAGAAGTATCTGTGCCTGGGGCAAAGAAACCAGAGCCAGTGTATATATGGGTATATCATTATGATATGTTTGATGATGAGTACATATGGTCTTATAGGCGAATTGGAACCCACAGAAAGGGCCCCGGCCGAATCTTTATAAGGTGAGTGAGTGATTAAATTTTTAATGTTTTATTAAAGAACAATGGGAGACTCGTCAATGAGCAATATCGTCAAGTTTGAATCACCCGACATGGTTGCGGCAAGATTCTTCAGGGAAAATAGCGCGGAATTTAAAGCTTCAGCACAAAGAATGCAGAATGTCATGGACAACCCTGATAAGTCGGATAGAGACAAGCTGGAAGCTCGAATGATTAAGGCCATCGTAGAATTTGACGATGATGAATATTACAGAACAACCACACTACTTAAGCGAATTGATCGTGTTGGGCTTCAATCTATTTCCGGTGGGAAAGCTAGCGAATAATTATATCGAGAAATATCACGCAGTATTATAAAGTTACGCATTGCTCGCAGTTCATCCTGCGATCTTAAGTACCAGTTCAATTTATTGGGCATCAATATGCTTCAGCATCAGTGTGTGCTGATTTCCCCAGTAAGATATGGCGGCCATCGGCACGGCAGTAAACCGACTAGGCTTGTTCGGAGCTTTTGGCCGAAGCGGCGAGGCTCTGTGCTTCTCCCACGCCAACTGCTCTGCGATCCCGCGCTCTTCCTCGGGTGTCGGAGAGGCGTTCGGCGACAAGTCGGTCACGGAGCGCTGAGGCGTTGTCCCGAATAGAATCGATGGTCCTTTGCTCAGTTTTCCCCCTAGATAGCCACTTTCTTTTTGCTTCCTAATTGAAAAATAGGCAGCAATTAGTCAGCTTTTGTGACAACATGGTTTATATAATCGAGCGCGCATTTCCCCTCACTATTAGATTGACGTACATCCCCTTTATATTTGATTAATAACTCAAACATAGCCTGATGCCTAACTTCCGCAGCATACATAAGTGGCGTTACACCATAGTTTTTGGGGTTACCACTGTTGGGATTTGCGCCATGACTAAGTAATAGTTGCGCTATTTCATACAAAGACTTTTCTGTATGTTTTTGCCTAAAATCCTTATCCAAAAGCTGGGATGCGACCTTCATTATTTCAGGCTTTTTAGCCATCAATTTTTCCAAATCAACCTGCTGTTGCCCAGCCCCAAACATTTCCGATCCAAATCTTCCTGTTATTCGCGCCAAATCATCATATTTCACGCTATTGGGATGTTTCTCAATAATATCTAATGCATTCTCAAGCCCCAACGAATACAGCAACTGGATACATAAATCCAAAGGTGAATGATTTTCTATTTGAGCTCGTAGGTTTGAATCTGCACCCATTTCTAAAATGATTTCAACAATATCAGGCTTTCCTAGTTGGATAGCTTCAAACAATATACTTAATCTCTTTCTATCAGTTAAGCGATTTAACGTGGCTTTTGTATGCGGGTACTTAAGCAACTCAACAACACATGCCACATCATGTTTCGAAAATGGGTCATTGGCTTTCTGTAGTGCATTTAATAATGCAGAACTACCCCCACTTTTAATATCAATCTTGTTAACATCAGCGCCACGCTCTAGTAAATCCTTTATGTTATCCAAATTTCCTGAAGATACTTCAGCAATTAGTTGCTGCACCAACTTCCCAACAAAAGGAATTTTTTTGTTGGGTGAACGTAAATTGAGTGATCGATTATCTAAAAAGGGCGTAAATATAATCTCCATTCCTAAAACCCCATCAGGGTGTTGATAGCAATCTCCAGCCTCAGAAAATAAGCATTCTCTAGGGAATAGTTCATAAAAGTATTTTTTCAGCTCTTTGATTTCCCAGTATTCAATGACATCTTTAGAGAATTTATTTTTTGGATAAATATTAAATGCTAAGGCCCAAGCTTTATGTTTCTTAAGGCAAGGTTTATCTTCTAAATAAGCTGCTGTTGCTAGCAATTCCATTAATATATCTTTTTGAATTTTGCCTGCACGGTAAAGGCTGCGCTTAAATGATGATTCGTAAAATTTCAGAGCGATCTCGGGTTGCCCTTGCATGACATAAAATCTGGCGTAAAATAAATCCAACAAATATTGGCCACATGATAAATTCGCTGCGTTAAATACGGTGCTTTGAGCTTCTATTAATCCATTTCTAAAACATTCTAAATCACCTGCTAATTTAGGATTTTTGTAATGGTGAAATTTTTGAAATAATGCTTCTAACGCTAATTTGATATTTTCTGTGACTAGTGATTTTTCTGAGTTTAATTTCTCTAGTGACGGCTTAATATCTAGGCTATCACCCAACATCACGTGTTGAGTTAAATTTAACGTGAAATTATGTTTATACATTTCGGCAAACAGCCAATCTAGAGCGCGCGCGATTATTAGGCATGACACAATTTTTGCGATATTTTTGGATGATTTTTTGGCGATTGTATTTGCCAGTAACTTCAAACTACTTAAATCCAGTATATTCTTGCCACAAAGCCAATCACGAAATTGCTCAAGCCTGTTCATTCGACTGTAACTACCACCTAAACTATGGGAAAAATCATCAGCGTATGCATGTCCAACAATTTTCACAAAGTCTTGCTCTTGTGAAAAGGACTTTATTACTACAGAAAAAGCAGTTTTATTTTGATTAACAAGGAATTGCATATATGGGAAATCAAATTTATCTTCAGCATCTTTCAATATTACAATTATCTTGGCTACGAAATATTCATTAATTAAGAGTTGTAAAACAACATCTCTTTTGAGCACATCCACATTAGTCTTTAAAATCAAGTTTTTAAAATTTTCTAAAAGTTTTTTAACATGTGGCATAAACCACTCAGCAAAAGGCACATCGACATAAATCTTTAGCTTCTCAAAAATACCATCATCTATAACTTCACCTTCTTTTAACCAGTTGAAGTCAACATCCTGCGCAAACGCATCTAATTTTTTGTTGGTGTATTTAATATCTAAAGCACGTGCAATATAGCGTACCAACTCACCAACAGTGGGCAATGGAGTCGGTTCATTATCTATGCTTGCATTTACAATAGGCGTTATCTGTACACTCATATCAAACCCCTTAAATTTTGGTCAATGCGTAGAATTTCACACCTAAAGTTTAAGCCAACTCTAAAATCACTAGGAGTTCTTGGCACAATAGCAAATTTACCACTTGGTGCAGTAATACGACCATGCTTTTTTCTTCTTTCAAATGACCAGAATGAAAATTTAACAAGCTTTGTCACAATGGCATCAATTTTTTTATCTTTACAGTAATGACTCATTTCATTGCCCCAATCTGAGCATTGGTTTTCCAGTCGTAGCTTCCGCCACGCTTTAAAAATTTAATAGTAGAAAATCCATCACCCCCTATGTCAAATTTATTATTACCTTCTAACAAACTAGCACCGTAACTGTAGTAGCCCTTTGCATTATCAAAAACTCTACCTTCAGGCGAGATCATTAAATACGACCCCCGCATTTCATCATTATTTTCAATGACGGGCTTTAATGAGGCATGTTGTTGATAGAAATATAGGAACTGATCCTCATTTATGCTCAATGCTGAAACAGCAGAGTCGTTTTCACCTACCACTGGTAAAAATTGAAATACCTTCCATCTGTCGATTTTCATTGACATCAATTCATGCGTCATTTCCTCCTGCCAATTATGTTGAGAAATCACAGTATTGACTTTAAGCTTGCTATTTAGATCATGAATTAGCGGCACAATTTCATGGTAGTTTAGTGTTTTATTTTTAGTAACCCGGCCTAATTTTCTTAAGGTATTCTCTTGGAACGAATCAATACTGATACCTACCCAGTCCACTAGTCCATTAAGCTCAGTAAAGCGCCTTTTGAGCAAACTGCCGTTCGTTACGATGCTTGTAGTAAAGCCCCTATTTTTGGTGTGTTCTAGCAGATGGGGTAAGTATGGATACAATAATGGCTCTCCACCTACAAAATTAATTTTTACATTTAAACCACTAGTATATTTGTAGATATTATCTATAACTTGTACCCAATCACTCTGGGTTATAGAAAATGGCTTTGATTTTACATCCTCGCCGAACCTTGCATAGCATCCTATACATTGCATGTCACACTTGCCTGTAAGGTGGATATTTACGGCTAGATTTTGTTTACTTTTAGCTAACTCAATGATTGCATTTTGAATTGTTTGTAACATTTATCGAATCCTTAATATGAATTTGTAGGAAACGACAATTTACTAAAATCTAAATAAATATAGGTCGGTAAGACTGGCAGGAGTTTTTTCGAAATTTGTTATGCAATATTAATGACGACTATTAGACGATTATGCTAGATAGATTTTTATAGCCTGTAAGATTACTTTTTGTATTGTTCGTACGGTCGCAGTTGGTCGATAGTTGTCTATATCTTTTGATGCTCAGTGCATGTTGAAGGTCTGTTAAGTCCCCCGTTGCCGACTCCCAGACTTAATTTACTTATGACTGAAGTGTTTCGTTAGTGTCGGTTCATGAATGACGGCTTTAGAGCAGTACCTAGAGGTTGGCGACAGGACGCCTGAAGATGAAGGAAGTTACCCTGACGACGATCTTCAGGCCATGTTAGAGAACGGCAAGTGGAAGTTCACTCATAAAGATGGCACCCCGTACGCATGAATTCATAATTGATAGTTTAAATGATTATAATCACGTTGTTCTTATCTCAGTGGCAGTAGGATACTTAATGAGTTTTACATTAGAAAAAGTTGTACCGTGGGGACGTTCATACAATGAGTATATTGAAATGTTCGCACTCACCGATACTGATTTAAAACTTAGAATCCTAGGTTGTGGAGATGGTCCAGCAGCTTTCAACTCCGAACTGACTAAGCGTGGAGGCAAAGTCGTATCGCTTGATCCAATATATACATTTGAAACATCTCAAATCCAGAGCCGTATCAGTGACACATACAGTACCGTAATGGAACAGATGCAAAGAAATCAGGATGACTATGTTTGGAGCTCTATTCCAACCTTAGAGAAACTTGGCCAGATACGCATGTTGGCCATGGATACATTCATATCCGATTTCGAGACTGGTAAGAAAAGTGGCAGATATATTGCTGGTGAGTTACCAATTTTACCTTTCGAGAAAAATCAATTTGACTTAGCACTTTCATCTCATTTTTTGTTCCTATATAGCGCACATTTATCTGCTGACTTTCATATTAAGGCTCTGCGTGAAATGTTACGTATAGCAAGAGAAGTTCGTGTATTCCCGCTGCTTACGCTCGATGGCGCTAGGTCACCACATCTGGATAAAGTTAATCAAGAGCTAAGTGCTGATGGCTTCATGCTTGAAATAAAACACGTAGGTTACGAATTTCAACGTGGCGGCAATGAAATGCTTGTTATCAAAACTGCCTAATATGAACATATTAATGCTATTCAGTAAGTCATGTAGTGCTGACATTTTCGCCCGATTGAGATTGTTTTTATAACGACATTCTAGCTAAAAAACTCATATCGATGTAATCGACTGCGTAAAGAGTAGTTAAAATGAACGATACGGTGCATAAAGACGATTATTTATAGCGTATATGTAACTTTAGGTATCTGGCATCAAAATAATCGTTCAAATCGAATTAGAACATTATGTCAACACTTTCAATAAACTACCGATTTTTTTTGCTTTTAAAATGACTTTGATTAAGAGGTATTTTCAATCATTTTGATGTATCGAGATGGCATTTGGCGGCGAGAGTCACCCCACGGCATAATTTTAGATTTTGGATATGTTAAATAAAGCAGACGTCGAGACCTAGTAACCGCTACAAATGCATTACGACTTTCTTCGGCTAACTCACGACTTCCAGTAGCCCGATAGTCTGGGAAAGAGCCTTCAGCCATACCAGCAACAAATACAACGTCAAACTCTAGTCCCTTTGAAGAGTGTATTGTTAATAATGCTAAGCCTGCTCTGTTTGCTTTTTGTGTTCCACCAAGAGCTTTACTACTCATAAAGCTTGATATTGTTCTAAGTGTTCCGTCAGATCGTAAATATTGATCCCACTCTTGTTCAAAAACTGCCACGTCCTCATAAATGGCTCTTCTATCATTTTCTTCTAAATTATCAGCATAAAGCTTCAATTCTATAAAGGCAGGCATCAAGTCAAGCCTGGTTTTTCCTTTGGTAATTATTGTAATGGCTTTAAGAATAGCATTTGCTCTTGCGCTTACTTCTAGATTGGAGTGTGCAAGTGATGCCAATGCTTCAAGGGTCTCTAATGCGTTTGATGTCATTGGTGGCTCTGGCACCTTCCATTTTTTTGCTATAGCAGTAAAGTGTACTTGATCTCTAGGGTTAGCCATTACTCTTAATGCCAATTGAAAGTCATCAACAGCTTCAGACTCATTTTCATGATTCGCAGTTAGTCGCTTATAAAATGGAATATTACTTTCACGTAGTTCTTTTTCAATTGCTAATAGCGAAAATCTTGTTCTACCTAAAATTGCACATTTAGATGGTTCAATATTACCCTCTACGTCGGGGTGACCTTCTTTGAAGAGCTGTTGCAATTTTGAAGTTATAAGTTTTGCTTCATCGCTTTCATTATCCCCAGCTAATATTTCCAATTCTCCTTCGATGGGTAATTGAGCGGATACTAGGTAGTTGGCATCTAGTAATCTAGCTACGTTTACCACAGCTTTTGAAGAGCGAAAGTTTTCGGAAAGCTCAATCATTTCAGCATCAAACTCTTTTTGAAAGCGGAACATAAATTCTGGACTTGAAGTATTAAAGCCATAAATTGATTGCTTAGGGTCGCCAACCATCATCACATTCTTGAAAGCATCACCACATAGAGCGCAAATGACTGCATATTGAGCCTCATTTAAATCTTGAGCTTCATCAATACAGATGAACTTATAAAGTCTACGATAAAAGTCAGCTAACAAAGGATTTCCAGTAAGGAGGCGATATACAAGCAAAAGTAAATCGTCGAAATCATATGCATTACAAGCTCGCAAACCAGCATCATATGCTTCCAAAACTCTTCTATCTAAATCATCGTCGATAACCGAATAACTTATGGGATGTGCTTTGATTCTAGAAATCATTTGAAGCCAAGAGTCAACTCTGCGACCTTTAGCTTTGTTATCTACTTCTTGATTTATCTCATCTTCTAAAAGCGGGTCATCACTAATCGCTTTTAGTAAAACCTCTTTTCGATCTTTGAATTGTTCAAATATATTAGGCATACCCTCGACACCAACTAACTTACCTCTTTCGGCTAACACTTCCATACAAAAACTATGTAAGGTGCCAATAAATGCTCGCTGCCTATCATTTCCTAAGTCTGATAAACGCTCTCGCATTTCATCAGCAGCTTTATTTGTAAAGGTCAGTGCTAAAATTCGGAAATGACCTGGCACATTCGTAATTAATTTTCGAATGCGCTCTGTTAGTACTCTGGTCTTGCCTGATCCTGGTCCAGCAATTACAAGTAATGCTTCGTCAATGTGGTTTACTACGCGAACCTGTTGAGGTGACAATCTCATTTCAATATGGTCATTCATGTTTTTACCACGGTTGCTTTAGTGAATCCCATATCGTTACCAATAATTGCAAAGAGCTTATCAATATTTTGAGGGAATTGTCTTGAAGAGTCAGCTAACTCAGATATAGTACGCGCTAGCGGTTTAGCTAATCTTGTTTTTTCAGCTTTCATCGCATCCATGGCTGCACGCTCTCTTCCCCCAGCTGTTTTGTAGTCTCGATTACCTTTATTTTTAGGGTAAGGAAGACCATTATAATTTTCTATAAAATGATCGAGATAACTCGTATTTTCATGAGTTTCATTTAATGATTTTTCTATTTCTGGAAGATACCCCTCGTTTATCAGCTGAGTCTCAAAGTTATTTCCGTTTGGTAATACGATTATGTTTGGTGAATCTATAATTGCATTGCATTTGGCTTTTTTTAGTGCAGTTTCCAAATTGCTAATTGGCTGTGCTTCACCATCACCCATTAAATACCATGGAATTTGTAAACTTTGTGCAAGCCAAATATAAGGAAAGTAGTCAGTACCATTTACTCGAGCAAAACTAAAGCCGAGTTCATGTATCGACATGTTCCAATATTTTTGTGCCCATATTGGCAAAGCCTGCTCTTCAGTCTGACCTTCAAACAGTACCAATGCTTTTGCAAAAAGTATATCTCCTCTAGATTCAATTACCGTATCTTGAAGCTTACGCTTATCGTCAGGGTTGTCGAGTTCCGCTAGGTTTAGCCGAGTCGCAACAGTATCACCACCATTTTTGATGAACAGTCTTAAATCTTCTAGTGGTGCTTGTCCAGCAAAATAAGGTGAATGTGTACTAACAACACGTTGACCAGATATTTGTTTGATGTGAGAAAAAAGAGATCTTTGTGCTTGAGGATGTAAATGCGATTCAGGCTCTTCTAATGCAAGTATAGAATGTACCTTATCTCCACCTTTAGTTGCGATAGAAGTTCGCCATGATGCAAATGCACGAAAAACTAAAAGTGAAGCTAGGCTTCTAGTACCCATACCATGCCGAGCCAAAGGGAATGATTGGGCGCCAGAAGTTGAAAAAGAAACATCTATTCCTTTAGATAAATCACGTAATTTTCTTGCGACTGGAGAGATGTCAATTCCAGCGCTATCAGCAGAAACAACTACTTGAAGGTCTGTTAAATTTTCTTTTAGGTGTTTTAGGATTTCACTTTTATCTACAATTTGTTGATTAATACTAGATAACACCTCTTCGAGCTCTGTAACATCCTTGGATTCTAACCCTAAATCATCGGTCATTCTTCTCCAGTAGGAGCCTTGTCGACGAAGATCGTCTTCTAAATCACGTTTCGCATCAATGTAATGTAATGCCACGGGTTCAAGTTGTGAAGCAGATAATGTTTTTTCTTGAGTGGTTGTAGTCAGCCACTCATTGAATGAGTTCCATTCGGTTAAGAACTTTCTCTCGATTACATAATCAGCTTTAACCACACTCCAAGAAAGGGTTGTTCGAAATCCCATTGATTCAATAAAAGTAATATTGTCAGGAGAAATCCCAGTACCCCAAAGTGCAGTCCAATAACTTCCAGCAGGGAATGTGCTAGCTATCTTTCCATCCGAGCCAATCGGTTGTACTCTTATGTCTATAATAATTTGACGCTCTTTTGGTGCGAATGCTTCCCCATGAGCCAAACGAACATCATCTTGACTTAGAGTTTTACGACCTGCGCCAATAGCTGCAACTAATGCATCAAGAAAACTAGTTTTTCCTGCATTGTTAGATCCAATTAATACCGTCAAATCATTTAACTGCACTTCAATATTAGCAAGTGACCGAAAGTTGCAAACTCGTGCTTCGGTAATTGCAATGCCGCTAATATTAGAATAGGTAGTCATATGAATTTTTAATTACCGAATTAATTGTTTGAATTTTTATAAGTATTTTAATCTCGATTATAGCTTGCAATCATCATTTGATGGTATTGCATAACTTGGCACAATATTTGATAGGTAAAAGTAACTTTTCTCATTTGCTTTTACTTAATTAAATGCATGCAATATTCAGTGTCATTTTCGTTACGTCAACACTTTCAATACACCATCATCAACTCATCCCAGTCACTTGTATAACTCGGACTCTTATTTCCCTGCTTCATTTTCCATGGCCGCTTAAATCCTTCGCTGGCCAATTTAATTGATTCTTTACCCATCTTTTTATTAATGCTGTCTATAGCCACCATAAGTGCAGCCGACTTGGGTGCAGCTTGCTCTTGGCTAAATAAATCAGTTTGAACGCCTTGTGCTGGCACTAATTCACTCAGCATCACTCCAGAAAGTTTAACTTATTATCATTTACACCTAGGCATCAACCGCAGTCGGTGAGTATTAGTAGTTAAAGGTCAGCTTTGGGGATTATTGCCATCCGTTTTTAATTAATGAGCTTCCGCAGTGGGTAAGGAGCGACGATTTTGAGTGTCTGCTAAAAGTATCATAAAATCTCAAATCAATCATATAACTCGTTTTGTCGCCACCGTAACAAAATATATAATTAGTCACATAAGTCTTATCAAATGCCAACCATATTAACGGTCAGATTATCTTCATACTCATCTATTCCATGACCACACACATTTCATTATAAAACTCAAAAATATATTATTTATTTTCAAGATGGTTGTTTTAGTTAACCAATTAATTTTTATAGGATTAGTTAAAAAAATATACTACTCAATGTACACAGTGTACGGTGTGCGTATTTGGTGGTTTGCACTATATAAAAATAGTTTGTATAGTGTATTTCAGGCTAAATATCACACAGAGTGATGAAGATTTCATCCGAGAAATGCAATTTAAATAATTCAATGCAATCATCAAAACCATCAAGATGTAATGACCGCTTAATTATGAAGTCATTTGTGTTGACCTACATTGCGGTTATTTGGGTATTGCTTGTTAGCTTATATGTATTTATATGCGCATGGCACAATCAACTTCCATCAGTGCTACTTTTTCTATGGACATTGCCGACCATCATATTAATCTTAACTGTTATTTTTGAACTCAAAGGACACAACCACCATGCAAAACTACATTAAGTTGACGACGTATATTAAAAGTGAGCTGGCACAGGTCTACCCAATACTACCGATACCAGAGAACGCCACAAAAAGTCAGCGCATGATGATATTTGTTAGACAAGACTTTATTGCTTACTTCGCGCCAATTAGATTGCTCTGGCGTGGATTGAAAACTTTTGCTAAATCTATTCACTTTAAACAATCTTAGTAAGGAATCAAGAATGAGCAAGATTAATATAAAGCGTATTGAATATGACTTACGGACTGAAATGTTGGTGGTTGATGACGGTCAAGATTTGCGTTTTGAGGTGAGCGGAAGTGACACTGATATTTATGCAGGTGAGGCTGTTGAGGACTTCGTCTTAAGACATGGTGGATTGACCGAAACGATTACTTACATTGACAGTTTAATGATGAGTTTCCCCATAATCTAACTGATAACAACCGCAAAACTTTATTTCTATACCCATTAGACAAGTAAAAATTAAAAATATCAATGAAATCTAAAAATGACAATATCTAAAACAGAAGGCGAATCAACCTGGGATGACTTTCTAAAACGCTGGCCGCTAGAGACGCTTAGTCAAATCACACTACAAGAATACACTCAGGCTGGAAATCCAGATTGTTTCACGTATGGTTGGATAGAAAAAACTACTGATAAGCTCGGGTCCATATGGGGTGGTTCTGCATTTAAGTTTGGCGTCTATTCTCGCGAGAATCAAAGCGAGAAAAAGGATTTTGAAGGTAGGTCATATAGCGAAAAATATGCCTGGTATAGTAAATATGGCGCTACGGCTGAAGAAGCATTTAAGAACGTACTTAATGAGATTGTTAAAGTTGCGAATGCTGCACGAAATGGTGACCTTGCAATAATAGACGATGCAAAACTTGGAGAAGCTGTTAAATGGAAAATTGCTTTTCTTTATCAGAATCGTAATGCCCCTTCAATATTACCTATCTTTAAAAGTGATTGGTTGCGTGCCGCTACAGGCAGTAACGAGAAACGAGTGTCAGCGCTGCAGCAGCAGATAATGAAAAATTTCTCTGGTAAAGATGTTCTGGAATATGGCCATGAAGTATGGGAGACTATTCAGAAAAAACTTAGTACAGAGTTAACCCCCGCTGATACTGAGCAGTTCTTTAATCAATCTGATAGGTTTACTCAGATTAAACTATCTACCTTGAAAATCGCTGGCTATGAATCTACTAATGGTAGACAAATTGCATTAGCACTTGATAACAAAAATACCACGCTATACCTTGAAGCTGGCGATTGGTTAAGCTTCATCAAAGAGCCTCTTAAAGAAGTTGTTCCATATGCAGCTGACAAATCTCGAAGTAGTAACCTTGCTGCAAATGCTCCTAAGCTAGCTCTTGGCAATGCAATAGTAAAAATCGTCGTTCCGACTATGGCCACATTAATTGAAATATGTGACGCCTACATTAACGATGATTCAATAATAACTGAACCTAACAATACAACCTTTATTCCTGAGGCCATCACTATGCAGCCACTTAACCAAATTCTTTATGGCCCACCTGGCACCGGAAAAACCTATGCAACTATTGATGAAGCCTTGCGGATTCTCGACCCGACGTTTCTACAAGAGAATGGAAAAGACCGTTCAAAACTAAAAGCCAAGTTTGATGAATTATCTACAGCTGGCCTTGTGCGCTTTGTGACTTTCCACCAAAGCTTCAGTTATGAGGACTTTGTAGAAGGGTTACGTGCAGCCACCAATGACGACAAACAGCTTGAGTACAAAGTTGAACCAGGCGTATTTAAGCGATTGTGCGATGATGCAAGAACGCAAGGCATACAACCTGGGATAGGTATTCGTAACAATCCGCGTATCTGGAAAATCTCCATTAACGGCACTGGCCCAAGTCCAACGCTAACTTACTGCCTTGATCATGGAGAAGCTCGTATTGGTTGGGGTAAAACTGGTGATCTACTACAACCTTTGGAAGGCAATGCCTTTTACGAGTCTCTTGGGTCTGGAGATCGTGGAACGTTGCGTTATTACGCAGAAGAAATAGTGCCTGGTGATATTCTCTTATGCATTCATTCAGCGGAAATGATTAGTGCAGTAGGTGTTGTAACTGGTGATTATCGATTTGATGAGAAACCACCGTCAGCAGTAATTGGTGACTACAATCATGTGCGTTCAGTTAACTGGATATACCGTGATTTAAAATTACCTATATTTCCACTAAACGATGATAAGCAGTTTGTAGCCAAGACTGTGTACCTAATGGATCGATTCACTTGGGGTGACCTATTAGCTTATCTAGAGCAATCTGGTGCTAAACCGACTAAGACCAATGTTGCATCTGGTGAACGTAAGCCACATGTTTTAATCATTGATGAAATCAATCGTGGAAACATTTCACGTATTTTTGGTGAGCTCATCACGCTAATTGAACCTTCCAAGCGTGCTGGTGCTGACGAAGCCTTAGAACTCACTCTGCCATATTCAAAGCGTCCTTTCAGTGTTCCATCAAACGTGTATTTGATAGGTACCATGAACACTGCTGATCGTTCACTGACAGGTTTAGATATTGCCTTACGCAGAAGATTTACTTTCAAAGAGATGGCACCTAACCCTGAGTTACTTGATGAGGTCAATATTGATGGTGTAAATATCGGAGCAATACTCCGTAAGATGAATGAGCGTATAGAAGTATTGCTAGATCGTGATCATTGCCTAGGTCATGCCTATTTCATACCGTTAAAGAAAAATAGCAACATTTCTGAGTTGAAATTTATCTTTCGACAACAAATCCTACCACTCCTACAAGAGTATTTTTTCGAGGACTGGGAGCGCATAGCTTGGGTGTTAAATAGTCAAACCAACCTTGGTACAGAAGCATTTTTACAAAAAGCTTCGACAGATCTAACAAGCTTGTTTGGGCCTGAAATTGCAAATAATCTGCAGAACTCAGACAGGCGATGGCGCATTAATGAAGATGCTTTTGGCAATATTGAATGTTACCGCAACATTCTTGGAATATCTGTATGAAGACCATAGTCGTGCGCGAATATGCACGACTAACAACTGATCTAGTTGAAGCTACACTGGATCAGGCTACCATCACGCCTTCAGCGTTTGAATGGCTATGTAATTTAGCAGCAAGTTTTAATAAAAGTGGCGCTTCGCTTTTGCAAATAGAAAACCGACGTTGGTTGAAGCTTGATAGCTATGTTGGAATAGTTGAAACCCCATGCGGAACTTTGCTGGAAATTTTACCTAAACATACTGAAAAGGCTAGCGAATCATCAGCCGAGTCATCGCGTGCGCTTCTTATAAAAATGCTGACTGTAGCACTTGATTTACCTGTTCGTATAACAGATAAAACCGACATCAAAACTTTCCCACATCCTTTATTAGAATGGGTGATGAAGCAATTTACGCTCTCATTGGAGCATCTAATCAAACGTGGAATACGCTTTGATTACCATCGTATTGAGGAAGAGCAAAAATACTTGCGCGGGCAACTTGATATAGTCAAACAGATGCGCCAGCCACCAGGTCGCCAGCACATTTTCCCAATTCGTCATGATGTATTTTTGGCAGATCGCCCAGAGAACCGCCTTCTTAAGTTAGCAATAATGCGTATATGTCGAATGACACAACAGCCAGATACATGGAGGCTGTCACACGAACTTGCAGGACTTCTAGCGGAAATTCCCGAGAGTAAAGATGTGCAAAGTGACTTTCGGCAATGGCGCAATGATCGACTTATGGCTCATTATCAGCCGATCCACCCTTGGTGTGAGTTAGTTCTAGGTGAGCAAATGCCACTAGCATTACGCGGTAAAACACATGGTATTAGCTTGTTGTTCCCGATGGAAAAGTTATTCGAGCGTTATGTAGAAACCAAGTTATACAAAATGCTCCCAGCCCAATATACATTAACGCCACAAGCAAAGAGCAAGTCATTATGTACCCATAATGGTCTAAATATGTTTCAGTTGCAGCCAGACTTCCTAATGCAGCAAGGTAGGAAAAATACTCAGGTTTTGGATACCAAGTGGAAACTTTTGTCATCAACTGACAAAGAAAATAAATATGGGTTAAGTCAGGCTGACTTTTACCAAATGTTTGCATATGGTCATAAGTATTTGGAAGATAAAGGGGAAATGTTACTTATATACCCACGAACGCACTCATTTCCTGATGTACTACCATCTTTTGATTACTCACCTAATTTGAGATTATGGGTTACTCCATACGACCTTGAGAATGACATAATGTATTGGCCATCAGAGTGGGATGAAACAGTTTTTGCAGAAATGCAGGGAACTGGATAACTTACTTCAATCATTTCCGTTCGTAATATAAACAATTATTTTTCTAACTATTTGTGTTACGAAAAGCAACGTACCAACTACATTAGGTTCGCTTACGATAAATATAATTTATATTCAAATATGCAATAGAATGAATATCGAGTGTTAATGCTAAAAAATAATTAAAAATTGCTGTTGATAATGTTAGTTTAGCTTTAGTAAAAAAATAAAAACTAGGGGAAAGTATGAGCATTCCAGATTTTGAACTGATTGCCAATGAAGCTCTACAAACATTCAAAGAAATTGAAACTATTGCATCTGAAAAACTACAATCTATAGGCATCGCAAGCGCATCAGCCTTTGCAACCGCTAATACATTTACTGGCAATCGAGCAGTTCAAAATTTATCTGGTATTAATCAATCAAACAAGGACGCATATAGCGGGTTGATTAAAGAGCCAGCAATTGTTCGTTTGATTGTTGAATCAGGTGATGGTGTATTACGTACTCTTTATATTTCACGGAAATCTCAAGTAAGTTTAAAAAGCAATATTGAGCTTGCAAGTTATGGCTCACAAAAAGGGCGACTAGCGTCTATTTCGGCAGGTGAAGATAAAGAAATAGAAATAGCAGGTAAGCGAGAAATCTTTTATGTCGTTGAAAAGCTAACTTTACATCCAACAAAGTCCGATAATGATTGGGATTCGGTTGATAATTTCTATAGCCATGATGAGTATGATGGCAAAACCATTACCTCTCTTAGAGCGCTTCTTAAACAAACAGAAATCGACTTTTCTGATGAGCTAGAACAACTCCTCTCTGATGCAAAATCTTCTGAGATAATTATTGATGGGGTAAGGCATCAGGTTCGTGCTGCCATGAGCCTGCGAGATCAGCCAATTCTGGATAAATTTCAAGATGAAATATTCCGCTTACATCTCGATAGTCAGTTAATTATTTTGGGCCCGCCAGGCACAGGCAAAACCACGACTTTGATTAAACGTCTAGGGCAAAAACTTGACATTGAGTATTTGGATGACTCAGAAAAACGCTTGATTGAAAATGGTGCGAATACATTACTACATCAATCTAGTTGGTTAATGTTTACGCCTTCAGAGTTGCTTAAACACTACTTAAAAGATGCTTTTAGCCGAGAAATGGTACCGGCCTCTGATGATCGAATCAAAACTTGGGTATCGTACCGCAATGATTTAGCTCGAAATACTTTTGGCGTTTTAAAAACAGCTAATGGCGGGAAATATAATTTAAAAGCCGATATAAATGTTTTAACTGATAATGTTATAAATGCGCCAGAAATATGGATTAATGAATTTAAAAATGCTCACTGGGAGAAAATTATCTCGCAGTTAGAACAAGGCAGAGAGCAGGTTGCCGCTTCAGCTTTAATCCAAAACCATCCTTTATTAACTAAATTAGATGGTATATTCGCGAACACTAAAAAACAGCTTCCAACTTCATTACTTCAGCAACTGGACACCTTAGAAAAAGACATCAGAAGTGAATTGGATTCCGCAAAAGAAATTGCAGATAGATTAGTCAAGGAGCAACGAAACTTACTTTTCAATCGCAATAAAAATGTATTTAATGAGCTAGCTAAATATCTAGAAAATTTAAGCCTAGATGAAGAAGATGATGAAGATGCAGAGTTTGATGACGAAGCTGATAACCAGGCACCGACAACAACTGAAGTTCAAAAAGCAGTAAACGCATATGTAGGTTTCATTAAAACCTATTCTAGGTTGCTATATCTTGGCCGCAGCATTTCAAAACAATCTAAAGCTACTAAAGTTAAAGACTGGCTTGCTGACAGAATCCCTCCCAAAGAAATATTGCAGCAAATTGGTCAACAAATTACATATCAAAATGGTTTAAGACGCTTTCTAAATGTACCCAAACGATATGCTTTTGGTGCTGTGGCTAGTTATGCTGATTTTCGTAAGAAAAATTCAGATAATCTTGCTTGGTATAATGGCATACCGACTATTGCAAACCACATTGATGGAACGGAGTTAGATGCAATCATTTTTCTAATCTTACAAAATACACGTGAGCTACTTGATCAAAATTTTGTGAGTCGGAATTTAGATGCACCAAAATTTAGCACTCTCAAGGATTTTACCTGGATACTTAGAAATCAAATTATGGTTGATGAGGCAACTGACTTTTCAGTTTTACAGTTAGCCAGCATGCGTTATTTGACATCAAATCAAACGAATTCATTTTTCGCATGTGGTGATTTCAATCAGAGAATTACACATCAAGGTGTCAAAGATTTAAAGCAATTGCAGTGGGCAATTCCTAACTTATTGAGTCAGCACATAAATATTGTGTACCGTCAGAGCAAGCTGCTAAATGAATTTGCAAGATCATTAATTGAAATAACAGGTGGAGATATTAACTCCTTGGGGGAATTGCCTTCTGAATCAACACATGAAGGCTCTAAGCCTGCATTGTTAGAAAATGCAGGAAATATAGAAAATATTGCTGACTGGATAGCTGAGCGCATTAAAAAAATTGAAAGTACCTTAGGAATATTACCTACAATCGCAGTGCTTGTGAACAATGAGTCTGAAGTTAAATTAATGGCAAACTTGTTAAGTAAAAATCTTGAGGAATTGAATTTAAAAGCTGTGGCGTGTGAAGAAGGCAAATCATTAGGTGAAGGTACGGATGTTCGTGTGTTTGATATTCAGCATATTAAAGGGCTCGAATTTGAGGCTGTTTTTTTTGCTGGATTAGATAAATTAGCAGTGGATAAGCCTGAAATATTTGATAGATATTTATATGTTGGTGCAACTCGTGCTGCGACTTATCTTGGTATGGTTTGCTATGACTCAATTCCAGAAAAGCTTATACCAATAAGAGAAAATTGCGTGCTGAATTGGTAAGCTAACCTAAACTAAAATGCAAATGATACCCATTGAAAACACCTGCCGAGACTTTAGCTTCAAATATGCTGTAACTAGGTTAGAACGATTAATTTCATTCGATTCTGCAAAACATCCAATTTTATAAAAACAATACGACAAATGACCACTAAATTCTTTACCAATGAAAATGAAAATACCCTGATCAATAAATTTGAAGGGGTCTTAAAATTTAATCAAAATATTGAATTTTTTGATTGCTTGGTTGGCTATTTTCGCTCTTCAGGCTATTTTAATGTCCGCCCGTTTCTAGCTAACGTTCCTAAAATCAGAATATTAGTCGGCATCAATGTGGATAAGCTTTTAGCACAGGCTAATGACAAAGGCTTAGACTTTTTCAAGAACAGTGAAAAAACCAAAGACGAGTTTATTCTAGACATCAAACAAGATATTTCAGAAGCGAACTACGACAAAGACACTGAACTTGGCATACTGCAATTTATTGATGATCTAATTACAAAAAAAATAGAAGTTCGCGCGCATCCTGATAAAAAAATTCATGCGAAAGTCTATATATTCAGGCCCAACCCATTTAATGAACATACCCAAGCCACGGCTATAACAGGCTCATCAAACTTTACTGATGCTGGCTTAGGTTCTGGCAGCATTCACAATTATGAATTCAATGTACAGCTTAACGATTATCAAGATGTAAAGTTTGCCACAGATGAGTTTGAAAAGCTTTGGGCAGAATCTATTGAGCTATTGCCAGTAGATGTGCAAGACATTAAAAAGCAAACACACTTAAACGACACCGTAACCCCCTTTGAGCTTTACATTAAAGTACTCACTGAATATTTCGGTAAAAATATTGATTACGACCCAGACGCATTAGGTGACTTGCCAGACAATTTCAAAAAATTAAGCTACCAGATCGATGCTGTAAATGAAGGCTTTAATATGTTATTAAAGCACAATGGCTTTATTTTGGCCGATGTAGTTGGTCTAGGAAAAACCATCGTAGCCACCTTAGTCGCTAAGAAATTCCTTATGCAAAATGGCCGCGATTACACAAAGATTTTGGTCGTTTATCCGCCAGCCGTAGAAAAAAACTGGAAGAACACCTTTAGAGATTTTCAGCTAGATCGTTACACAAAATTCATCAGTAACGGCAGCCTACAAAAAATATTAGACAGTCATCAAGACTATTGGCTAAAAGAAGATTACGATTTAATCATTGTCGATGAAGCACATAAGTTTAGAAACCACACTTCAGGCGCATTTGATCAGCTGCAAAAAATTTGCAAAACGCCACGCAGAAATAAAGGCTTGATTGAAGGTGAAAAAAAGAAAGTGATATTGGTTTCCGCCACGCCACTCAATAACCGCCCAGATGACATTCTGCATCAAATTACCTTATTTCAAGAACCTAGACAATCCACGTTACCGGTTGCCAACTTAACCGCGTTTTTTAACCGGCACATTAAAAAATATAAAGAACTAAAAAGAGATGATGCGCTAGATGTTGAACAATTAAGAGAAATGTACGCAGATATTCGTAAAAATATTATTCAGCCCATCACCATTCGTCGCTCACGTACCGACCTTGAAAACATCCCTGCATATAAGCTTGATTTAGCCGAGCAAGGCATTACATTCCCTAAAGTTAATCCACCTAAAAAGGTAGAGTACCTAATGGATGCCGCACTTTCTGCGCTCTTTTTTAAAACAGTAGATTACCTGACAGACCCGACTAAATTAAGTTATGCGCGCTATCAAGCCATTGCCAGCTTAAACCCAGCCTGCCAGGAACATTATGAAAATGCGGAGCGCGTTTCCAAATCACTCGCTTTCATTATTAAAACCCAGTTGGTAAAGCGCATTGAGAGTAGCTTTTTCGCCTTTAAATCTTCTTTAAGAACCTTTCAAACGGCTAATGCTCGCATGATTGATATGTTTGCCAAAGACCAAGTATTTATCGCACCAGATCTTAATATCAATAAGCTGATGGATAATGGGCTAAGCGATGAAGAAATTGCAGCCGAAGTAGATCGCTTGAATATTGATAACCCAAAGAACCAACATTTTAAAGCAGAAGATTTCGCACCTGAATTTTTACCTGCGCTTGAAAACGACGCGCTGCTACTTACTGAGTTGGTAGAAGCTTGGGATGCTGTAAATGAAGACCCGAAACTAACTGAGTTTGTAGCCAGATTAAGCAGTGACTTTCTTGCCCCAGAAACCAATATCAATGGCAAGCTGGTGATTTTTTCAGAATCTAAAGACACCGTAAACTATTTAAAACTAGCGCTAGATAAAACTGGCCGCGACGATGTACTGGTGATTAGCAGTGAGAATCGTGCAGAAAAATACGACACCATCGTTGAAAACTTCGATGCAAACTACCCGTCACAAATAGACCTACAAAAAGGTAAATCGCAAAAGAATGACTACAACATCATTGTAACCACCGAAGTATTAGCCGAGGGCGTTAACCTACACCGAGCCAATGTTGTCGTACATTACGACACCCCTTGGAACTCTACCAAGTTGATGCAACGTATTGGGCGAGTGAATCGAATTGGTACAACCGCCACGCAAATTTATAACTATGTGTTTTATCCATCCGCACAAGGTAATGCTCAAATCAAGCTCACTAAAACCGCTTTAATGAAAATTCAAGCGTTCCATGCCGCATTTGGAGAAGATAACCAAATTTTCTCTACCGATGAAATTATGGATGAAAGTATGCTATTCAGTGGCGAATACAAAGAAGCTGAAGACGAACGCCTTAAATATTTACACGAACTACGTCAGTTTAAAAAAGACAACCAAGCTTGGTTCGACACCATCAAAAAACTGCCTATGAAAAGCCGCGCAGGTCGCGCAAGTGAAGCCAGCGCAAGGCCAGCCTTAGCCAATGGCACCGCCGCATTTTTAAAAACAGCGCACAAGTTAGAGTTTTACTGGGTACAAAATGACCAACCTATGGAAATTACACCGCTAGAAGCATTTAAGTTTTTTAAAGCTGAGCCTGAAGAACAGCCAGCCGCTTTACTCGACGCACATCATGCACAAGTAAAACTAGCGCTAAATCACTTTGAAGAAGTAGAGCAAGATTACGCACTTGAACGCGACGAACCAGCAGCGCTTGGCCCCAAAGCACAAGGCGTAAAAAGGTTTTTAGCCGAATTGACCAAACTGCCAAATGCAACTGAGCAACAACAAACGCACCTTAAAAAGCTAGTGGCCTTAATTGAAATTGGTCGATTTACCAAATTGCCAGACAAGCTCGACAAAATATTAAAATCCGCAAAAAAAGGCCTGCTAAACCCAACCGCAATATTGGCAGCGGTTGACCACATTGCCGCCGAATACAATGTCAAAGATCATGACGTTAATAAAGATATTTCAGTTAAGTTTGCCAAACCACAATTAATACTTTCAGAATCGTTTAAATAAATATGGCCAGCCAAGAAGCAATACAAAACATACTAAAAGCCGAATATAGCAGTGCCCGCTGGAAAGCTTTTTTAAGTGAGCTATTTACCAGCAGCAACATGTTCAGCAGCCCAACGCCTATTGCTGGCATAAATACGGCCATTGCCACGCAAGCCTTTCACATTGGCAGTATTGCGCTGATTGAAAATGGCATATCACGCAACATTGCGGTGTACGAAGTGACTCTGGCGCAAAACGTAGTATTAGAACGTAACCGCGTAGGCCTGCGCAACTTGCTAAAGCAAGCTTGGAAAGATCAAGACGCAGCCTTTATTGTTTACCACAAACCTGGCGATAAAAACTGGCGCTTTAGTTATGTGTCAGAGTTAAAAAAGTTTAATGAAGCAGGTGAATATGTCGCCAACAATACTGAGCCTAAGCGTTACACCTATGTGCTGGGTGAAACAGAGAGTTGCCGTACTGCAAGCGAGCGTTTCTATGCGCTTCAACAAAAAGCCAGCAACGCCACTTTAGACGATGTGAAAGAAGCCTTCTCGGTTGAAAAACTCTCTAAAACTTTCTTTGCCGATTACAAAGTGCATTATCAAGATTTTGTGCAATATTTAACTGGCAAGCGTTTAGAAAGAGTTGCAGGCAAGTGGGAAGAAGTTAAAAAACACGACCCCAGCCCACAGATGACTTACATCTTTAATAACGATGAAAAAGATGTGCGCGACTTTTGCAAGAAACTGCTTGGGCGCATTGTGTTTTTATATTTCATACAAAAAAAAGGCTGGCTAGGCGTGCCGCTGGCAGGCGAATGGGGCAGTGGCAAGCCAGACTTTATGAGCCGCTTATTAGCTAACTGCGCCAACCCTGCTATTTTTTATAGCGAATACCTAAGCAAGTTATTTTTTGAAACCCTTAACCAAAAACGCGACAATGATCTGGCTGAAATTGTTGCCGGTGAACCCACCAAAATACCCTACCTAAACGGCGGCTTGTTTGAAGAAGACAACCCCAAACACCGCGATTTAGTGTTTGAAACTGATTTATTTAAAAAGCTGTTTGATTTTTTTGATCAATATAACTTTACTATTTATGAAGACGACCCCAACGACCACACTGTAGCAGTTGACCCTGAAATGCTTGGCCATATCTTTGAAAACTTGCTAGAAGACAATAAAGACAAAGGCGCGTTTTACACGCCCAAAGAAATTGTGCATTATATGTGCCAAGAAAGCTTAATAGAATATTTAAGCACATGGTTTACAGGTAAAAATTATCAGGTAACAGCAGATAATTTTGTAAGCTTTGACAACACCGCGCAAACCAGTTTCATCTCAGCCAATGAAGGTCGCTCAGGCCAAGGCATGTTAGAAATTACGCAAGCCTTACCCAGTTTAAGTAAAATAATTAACCGTAGCCTCATAGAAAAGCTACTTAAAAAACAGTTAAGTGATGACGATAAACTAGCTGTAGTTGAGCATGCCGATGAATTTAACGAGGCTTTAGATAAAGTTAAAATCTGCGACCCTGCCATCGGTTCTGGCGCTTTCCCGATGGGATTGTTGCAAGAGATTTTTACTGCCAAACAAACGATTCATACTTTTGCACATGGCGACTTAACCACGTTTGAGCCAGCCAGCATTAAACTCAATATCATTCAAAATAGTATTTATGGTGTAGATATTGAACGCGGTGAAGTAGATATTGCACGGCTACGCTTTTGGTT
>JABFSF010000137.1 GCA_013140755.1 Methylotenera sp.
TCTTCATCCACCTTGCGCATAGCACGGCGAAAATCTAAGGCTTCCATTAACCTTTCTTCAACCAAAGCGGTGCCACCAGGGGCTTCCAGCATGGCTGCGGCCACATCAATACTTGCCACAATAGAGTATTGCGGGCTGGTTGAAGTGTGCATTAAATAGGCTTCATTAAAAATATCGCGGTCAAGCTTAATATTTTCGGCATCTTGCACCAAAATTTGGCTTGCTTGGCTTAAGCCTGCGAGTAGTTTGTGGGTAGATTGTGTTGAAAATACCATGCTATCTTTGCAGCGCGGGCGACCTTCACCAATGGCGTGATAATCGCCGTAAAAGTCGTGAAATGTTGCATGAGGTAGCCAAGCTTCATCAAAATGTAAGGTATCAATTTTGCCGTCTAACATGTCTTTAATTTCTTCCACGTTATACAACACCCCATCGTAGGTAGATTGCGTAATGGTGAGTACGCGTGGTTTGGCTTTTTTGTCGGTGATAAATGGGTTACGGTCAATTTTCTTTTGAATCGCATCCCACTCAAACTCACTTTTTGGAATTGGCCCGATAATGCCAAAGTGGTTGCGTGTTGGCATTAAAAATACAGGAACTGCCCCCGTCATAATAATAGAATGCAATATAGACTTATGGCAATTGCGGTCAACCACGACCACATCCCCTGGCGCAACGGTCGTGTTCCACACCATTTTGTTGCTGGTGGATGTACCATTAGTTACAAAATAAAGGTGATCACAGTTATAAATACGTGCTGCATTGCGCTCAGAGGCCGCGACTGGACCTGTGTGGTCTAGTAACTGACCAAGCTCTTCAACCGCATTACATACGTCGGCACGCAACATGTTTTCACCAAAAAACTGGTGGAACATTTGCCCAACGGGCGATTTTAAAAATGCCACGCCGCCTGAATGGCCAGGGCAGTGCCATGAGTATGAGCCATCGGCTGCATAATGGGTGAGAGCTTTAAAGAACGGCGGTGGTAGGCTATCTAAATATGCTTTGGCCTCACGAATAATTAAGCGTGCAACAAACTCGGGCGTATCTTCATTCATGTGAATAAAGCCATGTAGTTCACGTAACACATCGTTAGGAATATGGCGTGAAGTACGCGTTTCGCCATGCAAGAAAATAGGAATTTCTTCATTACGGTAGCGAATTTCCGCCACAAATTTGCGCAGTTGCTCGATGGCTTCAGGCTTTTCTTCAACAAACTCTTCATCATCAATTGAAAGAATAAAGGCAGAAGCGCGGCTTTGCTGCTGCGCAAAAGAAGTTAAATCGCCATAGCTGGTCACACCCAGCACTTCAGTGCCTTCCGCCTCAATGGCCTTGGCAAGCACACGAATGCCCAAGCCTGAGGAGTTTTCAGAGCGGAAGTCTTCGTCAATAATTACAACGGGGAATCTAAATTTCATATTGTCTCTAGGATAATAATTTGTCGCCCAAACCTGACTTTCCAAGATAGTGATTTAGGTAAAACATATCTGGTTTATGGGTAAGTGCGCGGGTTTTAATTAAAAATTCAGGATTATCTGGGTGTTCGACATCAAATAGAACTAGTCCAATTCCAAAGAGTAAACAGAGCGAATCTAGGCGGTCTAAATCAGCTTTGTTGGCTTGTTTAGGTACAACAATATAGCTTCTGTGAGCAAAAAGTCGGTAAGAACAAGCTTGGCCTAGTGCAGTAATGAGCGATTCTCCGCCACTAATTTTAATTTCAGCAGCCACAATTTCATGTTCAAATTTAAAAATGTCGCTAGGTTTTGATTTTAGTACCCCGATTACATCAGGAGTAGCCCACTTGTCACCAAAAGTTGCTCCACCAACAACTTCAGTTTTCGTACAATCTTCTAATTCAGTGACTAACCAATCTGCGAAAGGTTGGTAAAAGTCTTGTTCGGTGATTTTTTTACTAAGTGGCAACTGCACAAACACTTCAGGTGATGAGTTGCTTAGATTTGCAGTCAGTTGATAAAACCCCTTATCTATTTTAGTAATTGTGCCGTCTGAAAACTCAACTAACTTTACTAAGTTGGCAGGTATGTTGGTTTGTTTAATGGCAGGGTCTAGGTGTGTTTGGACATACCTTTTGATTTCTGCAAATCGCAAGCCTGATGGTGATTGTGCTAATGCTTGAACGCACAACGCAATAATTTTCTCTCTAATTGTTTCGCCGTTTGCCATTTTATATTTTAGGCAATGTCACACCAACCTGCCCTTGGTATTTACCACCACGATCTTTGTAGCTGGTTTCGCAAACATCATCTGCATCCGCTTCAAAAAACAATACTTGGGCGCAGCCTTCATTGGCGTAAATCTTGGCTGGGAGTGGTGTGGTGTTGCTGAACTCGAGTGTCACATAGCCTTCCCACTCAGGCTCAAATGGGGTGACGTTCACAATAATGCCACAGCGCGCATAAGTGGATTTACCTAAGCAAACAGTGAGCACATTACGTGGAATACGGAAGTATTCAACAGTACGTGCTAATGCAAAAGAGTTGGGCGGAATAATGCAGTAATCGGCATTGACTTCAACAAATGAGTTTGGGTCAAAGTTTTTAGGGTCAACAATCGTGCTATTGAGGTTAGTAAACAACTTAAATTCTTTTGAGCAACGGATATCGTAGCCGTAGCTGGAAGTGCCGTACGATACTAGGCGCTGACCTTCAGCGTTGACTTTGACTTGATTCGGCTCAAACGGCTCTATCATGCCGTGTTCTTGTGCCATTTTACGAATCCATTTATCTGATTTTATGCTCATTTTATTTGCCTAAAAAAACAATGCCCAACGTTGAGTTGGGCATTATAAAGTGCGTGGAATTTTTGTGTGATTTTTTTGGCTTTCTTAGTGCTTGTCGCCACCCAACTCAATGCTATAGCGCCAAAATTGGTCTTCAGTTTCAAAAATCACGCCAGATTCTTTCGGATCGCGGTCTCCCGCGCGATATTGATGCAATGGTGTTTTATCTGCCGCCCAAGTTTTAACGATTGGATCAACCAGCTTCCATTGTGCTTCTACTTCGCTAATGTGTAAGTATTGTGAAGGATCGCCTTCCATCAAGTTGAGCATAAGTGTTTCGTACGAATCAATACTTTCATCACCTGTTTGACGTTGCGGTGCATCAATACTTAAAGTACGTGTAGCAATATCTAACCCAGGGATTTTTGATTCAATTTCAAGTTTAACCGTTTCTTTTGGTTGAATACTAATGACTAACCAGTTTTGGTGTTGGCTATCCACTAACTGCATGGGGGATTTTTTAAATTTAACTGAAATGGCCACATTGCCTTCGTGCATCCGTTTTGCAGTACGCACGTAAAAAGGCACACCTTTCCAGCGTTCATTATCAACCCATAATTTTACGGCGGCGTAAGTTTCTGTAAAACTGCTTTCAATGCCATCGCGTTTAAGTTCATCTAAATAGCCAGCAACATTTTCGCCATGCCCGTCACCCACGCAGACGCGACCAGCGGCGTATTGTGCACGGAAAGCCTGTTTATTGAGATTTTTAGCATCAATCAGGCGAATAGATTGTAATAATTTGATTTTTTCCGTACGGATGCTTTCAGGCGTTAAATCTTTGGGTTTTTCCATCGCGGTTAAAGCTAAAGTTTGCAATAAGTGGCTTTGGAACATATCGCGTAATGCACCTGTTGCATCGTAAAATGTTGTGCGGTCACCCACGCCTAAAATTTCGTTATTGGTGATTTGCACATGGTCAATATGCTCTTTGTTCCACAATGGCTCAAAAATCGCATTGGCAAAGCGGGTGAGCATAATGCCTTGCACCGCCGTTTTGCCTAAGTAGTGGTCAATACGGTAAATTTGACTTTCTTTAAGGTGCTTAGTTAAGCGTGCTTGCAAATCTTGTGCGGAAGCTAAATCTGTACCAAAAGGCTTTTCAATTAACACACGCCGCCAGTATTTGCTTTCGTCTAACAAGCCTACGCCAGATAACTGTTCTACCACAGGTGCAAAATCTGTTGGGCGCACTGATAAAAAGTAAGCTAAGTTTTGTGGAAATACAGTTTCGTCACCTAATTTTGCTGCCATTTTTTTAAATGCATCTGGGTCAGTCGGTGGGTTTGAGTGGTAATGGTTACGTGCAATAAAACGCTCAAATACTTTTTGGTCGTAGCCATTTTTAAATTTAGCATCGAGCATGCTTTTAACGTCAGCGTGCCAAGCTTCGCGAGATACTTCGCCTCTGCCTACTGAAAGTATCACCATATCGTCAGGTAGCCGTCCTGCAACGTCTAGGCGAAACAGCCCTGGCATAAGTTTAATGCGTGATAGATTTCCACTTGCGCCAAATAGAACAAGGGTACATGGGTCGATTTTTTTAGCCATTTTTTTCAACTCTCAAACAGGTTTTATAAGTACTGCGTACTCTCTTTTAAGCTAGAATAGCGCGTTTATTGACATTCAGCATTATACCGAAAAAAGGCATCACAGTTTTATGAAGAATTCACAAATACTAGAAGTAAAGACATTCAATTTGGCAGACAATCAGGTTTCGCGTTGGCATAGCTTCACGTCGCAAGATGAAATCAACCAAGCTACGTTAAAACGTATATTGCAGGCTGCTGATGAGGCGATTGCAAAGCATGGTAGTTTTTTAATTGTGTTAGCAGGTGGGAGTACGCCTAAAAGTGTGTATCAAATGCTTGCAAAAGAGCATGCTGATTGGGCAAATTGGCATGTGTATCATAATGACGATCGTTGCCTGCCAGTAGATCACGTAGAGCGTAATAGCAAAATGGCGCGTGATGCATGGCTAAACCATGTGGCGATTCCACAAAATCAGATTCATGATATTCCAGCAGAGCTAGGCAATATTGAAGGCGCAAAAGCCTATGCTAAAAGGCTTGCGGGTGTGCGCACTTTTGATTTAGTGCTCTTAGGGCTGGGTGAAGATGGGCATACGGCCTCATTATTTCCTAACCAAGCTGTTGATAACAGTGCAGATGCTGTACCTGTATTTAACTCCCCCAAGCCACCTTCAGACCGTGTGACGATTAGCCAAGCGCGCTTAAATAATACACATGGCGTACTATTTTTAGTCACAGGGGCAGGTAAGCAAGAGGCCGTCAATCATTGGTTGAATGGGAGTGCAATTCCAGCAACTTTAATAGCACCTGCATGTGGCGTTGATGTGTATAGTTTTGGTGTAAAGTTAGGCTAATTTCATGTTGAGCCAATCTGAGGGAATTGCAAAAGCTAAAACCATTGCTCAGCGAATTGTGAATGATGAAATTGGCACTTACGAAGGCGCAATGCAAATTTGGAAGCAAATTTTAGATAAACTAGAAGGGCGTATTCCAGATGCGTTGTGGTCGTTTAAATCTAACGCCAGTGCGATTGAAGATTGTTTGTGGAATGCGGTAGATTCAGGTTCAAATCATGACGATTTGATTGCGCGATGCAAAGATGAAATCAAATGGGCGGCAAAAAGCTTGTTATTCAATAAGGATGTGCATGATGTGTAGTCAAGCTAAAGGAAGGCTGAAACAATGGATTACTTAGTGCCAGTGATTGTTTTCTTTTTATTGATGGTCATATTTTTGATTAATCACTCTGTTGTCACTATTATTGAAAAAAATTCAAGCCCTGATCGTTTGATTGAGCGCGTTGCACAGATTGATGATGCAGGTTTTTTGCGTCAATTTAATGCGTTTAAGTTATGGGCGGAGCAAAATGGCTTTGTTCATGATGGCTTGTTTTTAGCGCACATGGCGGCTAAGGGGGCGTCCTTACAATGTGGCGCTTGGTGGAACGCGCAGCAATCGACTTGGGTGCTGATGTATTTTTACAAAGGGAAGCACTTTTATGATTGGGTGACCAAACTGACCGATGGCGGCGTTCTATCCACTTCATCCAGCAAAGATGCGTTAATCCTACCATCGCCTGCACATTATTATGTGCAGGCGTTTGCAAATGTTTCTTTCGATACCTTATTGCAAAAACATCAAGCGTCAATTAATCTACTGAAAAATCAAGCGGGTAAAGCGATTGACCCACAAAAAACAGATGTGATTCAAGAAATGAAAGCAGCACTAGCGACCCAAGCAGTGTATATCAAAACGCTACCATTTTGGCAACATAAAGGCTTGTTTTGGTATGTTTATCACCGCAATTTTTTAGTGAATAAGCCGATTACTATTTAGGTAAAGCGTGCATTGCAAGCTGAATAATCTCTTTATAGGCCAAGCACCTAAAAGTTGTGCCGTTTTGTTCTTGTAAAGTCAATCTGTTATTTACAAAAGGAGAAGCCATGAATCAGCCATTGAAAAGTATTCTTGCCGTGTTTGCCGCAGGTATTTGGATTAATGCTTCTGAGTTTTTCAGAAACACGGTACTGTTAAAAACTGCTTGGGATGCGCATTATCAGGTGCTACACATCCCATTTTCTTCAACCCCTGTTAATGGCTTATTGTGGATGGTGTGGGGCTTCTTATTTGCCTACGCAATCTTTGTAATTTCCAGAAAGTTTAGCTTAGTACACACGGCATTGCTAAGCTGGTTGATGGCTTTTGTGTTGATGTGGATTGCGTTGTTTAATTTGAGCGTGTTGCCTAATGGGTTATTGCTATTTGCCGTGCCGTTAAGCCTGCTGGAGGCTTTTGTTGCGGCATATATTTGCAAAAAGCTGGCCCCAGTTTAAGCCCTCTTCATGCTGCCCGCATTAGAGAAATAATCACCGCACACGGTGGGCTGGCGCACTGGCGTTTACTTGCTACCATTGAGCTTGAGCTATCTGCCAGCGGCTTTTTATTTGCTTATAAGCGCATTCCTGTGATGCAGCATGTGCGTGTGGTGGTGAATACCCAAACGCCGCAAGTTACGTTTCACGATTATCCTTCTATTGGCAAAGTCACCCGTTTTTTAGGTGAGCATTTGGTACAAATAGAGGATGCATCAGGCAAGGTGCTACAATCACGCGAGCATCCGCGTGCGATGTTTAGCCATTGGTGCCGTTTTTTCCATTGGGATGCGTTGGATTTTGCCTACTTTGGAGGTTATGCGTTCTGGAATTATGTGGCTACGCCATTTTTATTGACAAATCAAGCCGTTAAAGTTGAAGAATCAGCGGATGACACAGCGTCGAAACTTACTAAATTTACGGTTATCTTTCCTGAACATTTCCCAACACATAGCCAGCAACAAGCGTTTTATTTCAACCAAGCAGGGCAGTTACATCGGCTGGATTACACTACAGAAGTGTTAGGTACCTGGGCCAATGCGGCACATTTTTGCGAAGATTACAAAACATTTTTTGGGTTATCCTTACCCACCAAACGCCGTGTGTATCCGAAGCTCATTGGCAACCACCCATTCAAGGCCATTACCATGGTGGCGGTGGATATTCACAGCGTGACTTTAAGGTACGTCAATGCAATCTAATGGTTATGGTGAAATGTGCTAGGCAGCTACTTTAAGTTTGTTGAGTTGATTTTTTCGGCTAATTTTTCTAGCAATTGCAGTTGTTCTTTTTGAATGGCAATCAGCTCGCTCCATTGATTTTCGCGCAGCAAATCTATTTTTTCGTGCAGCAGCATGATTTCTAGTTCGGCTTTTAAGTTCACTTCGTAGTCGTGTTCTGCCTCCATGCGGTCTTTTTCAGCCTGACGATTTTGCGACATCAATATAATCGGTGCTTGAATAGAAGCCAGCATTGATAAAAACAAATTCAAAAGAATATAAGGATATGGGTCAAATGCTTTGTTGTAATTGACCAAAATATAAGAGTTCAGAATCACCCAGCACACCAGTACCACGGCAAATAAAATAATAAATGTCCAGGAGCCACCAAACCGAGCCACGGCATCGGCAGCGCGTTGACCAACGCTAATGGTGCTATCAAACTCATGCACCGTGTTGCGCGAAATATGCGTACGCTCGGCAATATGACGCGCCACTTTTTGTGTGTGGTCATCCATGCGCTCAAAGGGTTTGCCTAAGAGCTTTTCTGAGGCACTGTGTTTACTTTTGGTCATTTTATTATGTGGTATTAGTCTATGTATTCTGAATCACAATATTTGGAAATTTTCCACTATGGTCAAGTGCTGCATTTGCTATTTTAATGGCTGCTTTGCGCGCAATGTCTTTGTAAATGCTGGCGATTTTACTCTCAGGATCCGCAATCACCGTAGGCTTGCCGCTATCTGCTTGCGTGCGTATCGTAATATCTAAAGGTAAGCTACCTAATAAATCAACGTTGTAGTCTTTAGCCATCAGTTCGCCGCCACCTGCGCCAAAAATGTGTTCCTCATGACCACATTTTGAGCAGATGTGCGTACTCATATTTTCAACAATGCCCAAAATAGGGATGTTGACCTTTTCAAACATTTTGAGGCCTTTACGTGCATCGAGCAGCGCGATGTCTTGCGGGGTGGTGACGATAATCGCCCCTGTGACGGGGATTTTTTGCGCTAAAGTGAGTTGTATATCCCCAGTGCCGGGTGGTAAATCAATCACCAAGTAATCTAAATCATGCCAGTTGGTATCACGCAACAATTGCTCTAGCGCGCCCGTGACCATTGGGCCGCGCCATACCATGGGGGTATCGGTGTCGATTAAAAAGCCAATACTCATGGCTTGTATGCCGTGCGCTTGCATGGGTTCCATGCTCTTGCCATCAAGGCTTTCAGGGCGACCGCTAATGCCCAACATTTGCGGTTGGCTGGGGCCATAAATGTCGGCATCCAGCAAGCCTACGGTAGCACCTTCTGCTGCCAAAGCGAGCGCCAAGTTGACGGAAGTGGTGGACTTGCCCACTCCGCCTTTACCAGAGGCAACCGCAATAATGTTTTTAACGCCCTTCAGTAAGCTCACCCCTTGTTGCGCCTTATGTGCAACAATTTTACTGCTGACATTGACGGTGACTCTGCCAATGCCGTCCAAATTCAAAAGCACTTCAGCCACTTGTTGTTGTATCTGCGCGAGCACTGATTTTGCAGGGTAGCCAAGCACAATATCCACGCTCACATCGCTACCATTGATTTGGATGTTTCTCGCCGATTTGCTACTTACAAAGTCTTTGCCAGTATTAGGGTCTATGCAAACTTTTAAGGTGCTTTGAATGAGTAGTTCTGAAATAGCCATGGCTTGAAATTCCTAACAAAATAACTTGAGTAAAAAGATAGGGTATTTTAACTGATTGCTTGCTAGATAGTGCGCTTTGCATGAGATTTTGCTCAAAAAAATAGCCTGACCGATATTCTCAGCCAGGCTACCAATGGGCTTACTTAATTGACTTTTGTGCGGTCAGTCAATTTCACCATGTCATTCATCACGCCATCTAAGCCACCGTACACATTGAGTGTGCTGATGCGACCTGTGATTTTTTCTAAGCTTTCCTATTCTTTCAAACGCAACAAGATTGGGTTGCCTTCCATCACTTTGGCCGTGTTGTGCAAGTTGCGTGTGGCTTGTGTTTCTTCACGGCGTTTAATCAAGTTCGCTTCCGCTAATTTGTCAGCTTCCACCACTTGCGCTAAAATCGCCTTCATTTCACCTGGCAACACAATGTCGCGCGCACCTACGGTTTTAACGGCAATGCCGTATTCGCTCGCTTTTGCTGCAACAATGGCTTGTACCTGTGTATTCAGCAAGTTTTTGTCCGCTAACAATTGGTCTAGCGTTTGTGTAGAAACCACAGTACGTAATGCTAATTGCATTTCACGGTACAAAAAATCTACGTGGTCTGCCAAGTTTAAACGCACTTTTTCGGCATCTGTAATTTGCCAAGTAGCAGATAAATTAATACGCAAGCTCACTTTGTCTTTGGTCAAAATTTCTTGACCATTGATTTCCATATTTTGCAAACGGGTGTCATAAAGCTTTGCTTTTAATACGCGGCTAAATTTCCACCATGTGTAAGTGCCAGAAGCCAATGTTTCAGTCACTTGACCATTTACTTCTAAAAAGCCAACGTGACCTTCAGGCACAGTGACCGCAAAAATCGCGTTATTCGCAGCTTTGCGTAACTTTTCGCTTTCTGCGCCTAACATCAACGCTGCAGCGCGCTCTTCAATTTTAAACGACTCTGCGATATTCACTTTTTCTACGCGCATGGCACGCACGCCATTCCAAAAAGCACCGCGCTGATTAGCCAATTTAATATCCTTCAATTTATCGGCTTCATACACCAAACCGATTTCTTGCGCAGAAGTTTCCCAAAATTCCAAGTGCTGATGAAATGCACTGGTGTGTGCCTCAGCGAGTAACAGTAATTCTTCATTGGTGACTTCACGAGACACACCGTTAATCGCTAATAATTGCACGCTGTATTGGTTGGAAAAATCCCATACATAGTGCACACCTTTATTTAATACACGCTCGAATTGCTTGTCTTTGAACAATAATCCGCGTTGATTTTCTTCAACTACAATCTTTTTTCTAAACATTTTTGATTCCTTTAATATAAAAATGGTTTGCCCCGCTTGGGGTTGAGCAGTGTTGTTTTGAT
Organism: Methylotenera sp.; assembly: GCA_013140755.1. Taxonomy (GTDB): domain Bacteria; phylum Pseudomonadota; class Gammaproteobacteria; order Burkholderiales; family Methylophilaceae; genus Methylotenera. Next base: position 10,479 of record JABFSF010000137.1, read on the forward strand.
CATTCAGGGTTCGTATCTATACAGCTGATACTTGCGTGAGTGATAAGTTGCAACCTACGTAACTACAACACTGGTTAACGCCAAGCTGGTATTTCAGGTAAGGCGTTAGCAAAAAGCTGTTAAAACAACTAACTGCTTTAAGCTTTCGCTTCACCCGTCATCCCTTGAGGCTACACCTGTACTACATGTTTAACACTGTTTCGGATTTGAACCGAGGCCTTGCGGCTTGCCATTTAAAGCACCTTGTGACGGTGTTTTCACGGGTGGATTCGAACCACCGACAATCGGGTTTCCCCGAGGCTCTACCAAACTGAGCTACAGTGAGTTGGTGCGACTAGCTGGATTCGAACCAGCGACTGACGAATGTTGTGCATTCGCTGCTCTACCAGACTGAGCTATAGTCGCCATTTACTTGGTTATTTTGGTTGCTGATACACAGGCTTAAAAGACTTAAGTTGTGTCAGGCTGGCTTGTTGAACCAGCACCGTTAGCTTGCAAAATTGACCAAATTCTTTTTGGGTTTTCACCCTAATTTTAAAAATACATAAAAGCTGGTGGAGATGACGGGATTCGAACCCGCGAACAGCCTTTAACTGGGTCATTACGCCCAGTCGACATTCTCTTGGAAAACGCGCGCCCGTTGACACCCGCCATAGAGCATCGAACCTGCATCCGCAACCATACGAGCTATGCCAATTAAATGACCGCGATTTTACTCGTCTACCTTAGTCTCATCGTTTTAGGTAGTAGCACACCTATTATCGCCAGCATCCCCTTTAAATTATCCTTTCACACACACTACCTGCTTTAATGTATGCACAATTTCGACCAAATCAGCTTGCGCTGCCATGACTTTTTCAATGTCTTTATAAGCACTTGGCGTTTCATCAATCACGCTTTTATCTTTGCGGCATTCCACACCTTGCGTTGCTAATTTGTGCTCATCCAAAGAAACACGGCGTTTGGCTTCTTCACGAGACATCACACGCCCCGCACCATGGCTGCAGCTACAAAAACTTTCATGGTTACCCAGCCCTCTGACAATAAAAGACTTTGCGCCCATGCTGCCAGGAATAATCCCCATTTCCCCTTTTTGTGCACGGACTGCACCTTTACGTGTCACCCATACATCAGCACCAAAGTGATGCTCGTGGCTAATGTAGTTATGGTGGCAGTTCACAGCTTCTAACTCGGCAGAAAATGGTTTGGCAACGATTTTTTGCAAGGCAGTCAATGTGCGATTCATCATCACTTGGCGGTTCACTTTGGCAAATGATTGTGCCCAAGACACTGCTGCAATGTAATCACCAAAATGTTGGCCACCTTCAGGAATGTAGGCTAAATCTTTATCGGGTAAGTGAATAAACCAGCGTTCCATATCCTTTTTAGCTTTTTCAATAAATTCAGAACCAATTTTGTTACCCACACCGCGTGATCCGCTATGCAACATCACCCACACATGGTTGGCTTCATCTAAACACAGCTCGATAAAATGGTTGCCTGTTCCCAGTGTTCCCAAGTGCTGCTTGTTGTTCGTGTTTTTTAACCATGGATGTTTTTCACATAAACGGTTAAAACCATCGTCCAACGTTAACCACGCTTGCACAACATCATCGGGTAAGTTGTTCCAGCTGCCTTTATCGCGACCATGCTGATAGTTTGCAGAACGGCCATGTGGCACAGTTTTTTCAATTTCATGACGTAAGTTTAGTAATGAATCTGGTAAATCTGTAGCTGTTAAGCTCGTTTTTACCGCCATCATGCCGCAACCTAAATCCACACCAACTGCGGCTGGAATAATCGCGCCAATGGTTGGAATCACGCTGCCAATGGTGGCGCCTTTACCTAAATGCACATCTGGCATAATGGCAATGTGTTTGTGAATAAATGGCATGCTTGCCATGTTAAGCACTTGCTGTTTTGCGTTTTCATCAAAAGTCACACCACGTGTCCATGATTTAACAAGACGATGATTTTCTTTATCGATGACTTCATAAGTAGTTTTCATTTTTATGCCTTCCTTCTTTGTTTGGTCCGAGTGGCAGGATTTGAACCTACGCTCGCTCGCTTCCAAAGCGACTATGTTCACCAGACTACACCACACTCGGTTATTACTTAAATGACATATTGCAATGGGTGTGCCAGATTTTTTATTTTTTATTGAAAATTTATTAACTATATGTTTTAAAATATAAAAAAAATTTATTGTGAATGTTTTTTAAGTGATGGATTAAAATTGATTTATAATTAAATTATCTAAATAAATACAAAAATATTTTTATGAATAATATTGTCATTGGTATTTTAGGCGCTAGATTAGATCATGGCGGGTTGGGTAAAGGGCGTTTTGGTCGGTGGCGGCCAACAGTTTCTATTCCTATGCAGCCTGATTTTTCAGTAGAAAGGTTAGAGCTGATTCATCATGTCGATGAGCAGCAATTAGCCGAGCTTACTGCGCAAGATATTCATGCGTTATCACCAAACACGCGCGTTAATTTATACGCGGTTGATTATGAAAATCCGTGGGATTTTGAGGCGGTATATAGCCAATTACATGCGTTTGCAGATGCATATGCTTTTGACCAAGAGCATGAAAACTATTATGTGCATATCACCACGGGTACACACGTTGCGCAAATTTGCTTATTTTTACTGGCAGAGGCGAGATTCATTCCCGCAAAGCTAATACAAACCTCACCTGGTAAGCAAGGCGAACCCAATGCCCTGTATGGCACCATGCAAGTCATTGATTTGGATTTATCAAAATACGATCAAATTGCATCTCGTTTTGCAAAAGAGGCGCAAGAGGCCAACCAATACCTAAAAGATGGTGTTGAAACGCGCAATGCAGCTTTTAACCAAATGATAGAACAAATTGAGCAAGTGGCATTACGCTCAACAGCGCCTATTTTATTGACTGGTCCTACAGGTGCTGGCAAATCTCGCTTGGCTAAAAGAATTTACGCATTAAAGCAGCAGCGTATGCAGCTAAGTGGTCGTTTAGTTGAGGTGAACTGTGCAACATTACGTGGCGATAACGCAATGTCTGCCTTATTTGGGCATGTCAAGGGCGCCTTTACTGGCGCGCAGAGTGAGCGTGCTGGCTTGTTGCGTGAGGCTAATCAGGGCTTACTGTTTTTAGATGAAATTGGCGAGCTGGGTTTGGATGAGCAAGCCATGTTGTTACGCGCTTTGGAAGATAAAGTGTTTATGCCACTAGGCGGTGATAAAGAAGTGAGTAGTGATTTTCAATTGATTGCAGGGACTAATCGACAACTGCACACCCAAGTAAAGCATGGAAAATTTAGAGAAGATTTATTAGCGCGAATTAATTTATGGACTTATGAGTTGCCATCATTAAAGGCGCGTATTGAAGATTTAGAGCCCAATATTCACTTTGAGCTCAAAAAAATAACTAAGCTATTGGGCTATAAAGTGAGCTTTAATCAGCTGGCACTCAAGCAGTATCTCGATTTTGGCATGGCGCCCAACGCGGTGTGGCATGCAAACTTTAGAGACCTGAATGCGAGCATGACGCGCATGGCAACCCTTGCGCAAGGCGGGCGTATTACCGAAAAAATTGTCGCCAATGAAATAAAACGATTACAAACGGACTGGCATGGATTCTCTGAAACTGAAACTGAAGCTGAAGGAACGCAAACCCTTTTAGCGCAAGTGTTGAGCCAAGAGGCCATTGAACAAATTGACGCGTTTGAGCAGACCCAGTTAGCGCAAGTGCTTAACGTATGTAAAACCAGTAAAACCCTTGCAGAAGCAGGGCGGCGTTTATTTAATGTTTCTAGGCAAAATAAAGCCAGTAGTAATGATAGCCACCGTTTAAAAGTCTATTTACAAAAATTTGGATTAACTTTTGCAGATATTACTTAAGCATGTGTTTGAATCTAATCAGGCGTTAACTGTCTGCAGCTTAAAGCTATTAGCTCAGATGGATGATGGTCAATTGGCTGTTAATTTTTTAGGTAATTCAGCTTTTAGGAAATCGAGTAAATATCTCACGGCAGGTAATACCCCGCTTTTTGATGGAAATAATACGACCACTTGACCAGCTCTTGTGCGCCAGTTGGGTAATATTTTGATAAGAGAGGTATGGTTAAGCTCTTCTGCGCAGGCGTAGTAGGGCAGTGCTGCGATGCCTAAGCCGCTAAGCGCCGCTTGTTTTAGCATTTGAAAGTTATCACTTTTTAGCTTTGTGTGAACGGATAAGCTGACGGTTTCTGATTTTTGGTTGGTGAGCTTTAACGGTTGCATTTGCTTGCTGCAGGCGGTGTAGAGTAAGAAATCTGCATTTTGGATATGTTGAGGGTCGGTAATCTCGCCGTGTTGTGCCATGTACTCAGGGCTGGCTACCAAACCCCAATCCGTATGATACGAGTGTGCTTGTATTAGGTTAGATGACTCGAGTTCATCGCCAACGCCGCGCACCGCGATGTCAAATTGTTCTTCTAGTAAATTCACCATGCGGTTGGTGACTTGTACATCCAGCGTGATGCGTGGATACAAACCTAAAAAATCAGCCAGTAATTTTGAAAGAATGCTGTTTGAAAGCTCAACGGGGATGCTGATGCGCACACGTCCCACTGGCGCAGCCAGTATTTGCTTGACGGCAAATTCACCTGCGGCGGCAGCCTCAATCATCGTCTCACAATGTGATAAAAGCCTGCTGCCAGCATCTGTAAGGCTTAAATTGCGGGTGTTTCTTTGCAACAAGCGCACCCCTAATTGCGCCTCAAGTTGCGATATACGACGCGATAGCCTTGATTTTGGCATGCCTAAAGCCGCACCAGCCGCAGTAAAGCCACGGTATTGCACCACTTGGGCAAACAAATACAAGTCATTCAAATCAGTAGAAATTTTTAACATGTTGTATTTTAGTTCTTTAATTGTTCTAAATATAAAACTATATGTATTAAAAATGCCTATCAATCAATTTTTGTTCTGAATTTATAATCATTTTGGGTTTGGTTGTTGTTACCAAAATCTATCTAAAGATGTGAATTTTAAATAAGGAATCTACACGTATGAACCGCATTCAACGTTATCAAAATGTGCTACGCAATAGTTTTGCCATTTTGTTCAGTATTTTTTTAAGCACAGCGCAAGCTGCAACTAATATGGAGAATCAAAAAATGGAAAATAGTTATCTCTCAATGCTGTCTCGTGAGCAATCGGTTTTACTGATTACAGAACATCAAGTAGGGCTGTATACAGGTGTGCGTGATATTACCGTGGCAGAGTTAAAACACAATATTGTAGCCCTTGCAAAAGGCGCTAGAGCACTTGGTGTGCCTGTGATTCTAACCGCTACGATGACAGATGGCATGTGGGGGCAGGTGATTCCTGAGTTGACGGCAGCGTTGCCCGATGTGCCTATTATTGTGCGTACCAAAATTAACGCTTGGGATGACCTCCGTGTGGTTGAGGCTGTGAAAAAAACAAACCGTAGGCAATTGTTAGTGGCTGGCATTTCGCTTGAAACCTGTGCCACATATCCAGCCATATCAGCAAAAGCTGCGGGCTATGATGCAAGAGTTATTTTGGATGCTTCAGGCACTTTTAATGAAGCAAAAAGAACATCAGGTCTAGCAAGGCTCGCTGGGGCAGGGGTGCCTGTGATGGATTATGCAACAGCGATTATTGAAATGCTGCGCGATAATGCTGACCCTAAAGCGAATGAGGTCTATGGCGCGTTAGATATGCCATTTGCGACACTAGTATGGCAAGTCACAAGTGGTGCTGCTAAAAAATAAATCGCTAAGTTATCCACCTTTGATGTTTGCGGTATATTTGAAATACCTTACAAGCTTGCTTGTAAGGTATTTTCACGTGAGGGCGCGCTATTTGCTAAAATAACGTTTTTAGCTCATTTCAGGTTCATTTACCGATGTCATCATCAACTACTCGCAAAATCCTTGTTACCTCCGCGCTGCCTTATGCCAATGGCAGTATTCACTTAGGGCATTTGGTCGAATACATTCAAACCGATATTTGGGTGCGTTTTCAAAAAATGCAGGGACACACTGTGCATTATGTCTGTGCGGATGATACCCATGGTACGCCGATTATGTTGCGCGCTGAAAAAGAGGGCATTACGCCAGAAGCCTTGATTGAAGCGGTGCACAAAGAGCACTCACAAGATTTTGCAGATTTTTTAGTGCAGTTTGATAACTACCACTCTACCAATTCGATTGAAAATAAAGAACTCGCAAGCGGTATTTATAAAGCACTCAAAGCGGGTGGGAAAATTGCCACTAAAACCATCGAGCAGTTTTTTGACCCTGTAAAAAACATGTTTTTGCCCGACCGTTTTATCAAGGGTGAATGCCCAAAATGCCATGCGAAAGACCAGTATGGCGATTCATGCGAGGTATGTGGCGCAACGTATAACCCAACGGAATTGATTAACCCATTTTCTGCGGTTTCAGGCGCAGCGCCCGTGCGTAAAGAAACAGAACACTACTTTTTTAAACTCAGTGAATGTAGCGATTTTTTACGTGAATGGACGCGCTCTGGCACCTTGCAGGCTGAAGCCGCGAATAAAATGACAGAGTGGTTAGGCGAAGTGGGCGAGAACAAACTCTCTGACTGGGATATTTCTCGCGATGCGCCTTATTTTGGTTTTGAAATTCCCGATGCACCAGGCAAGTATTTTTATGTATGGCTCGATGCGCCGATTGGCTACATGGCAAGTTTTAAAAACTTGTGCGAACGCCAAGGCTTGAATTTTGACGAATATTGGGCAAAAGATAGTAAAACAGAGCTTTACCATTTTATTGGTAAAGATATTTTATATTTTCACGCCTTATTTTGGCCCGCAACCTTGGAATATAGCGGCTACCGCACCCCAACCAGCGTATTTGCCCACGGATTTTTAACGGTGAATGGCGAAAAAATGAGCAAATCACGCGGCACATTTATTACCGCACGTAGCTATTTAGACCATATTAAAAACCCTGAATATTTACGCTACTACTACGCGGCTAAACTCAATGGCAGCATGGAAGACATTGACCTGAACTTGGAAGACTTTGTCGCACGTGTGAATAGCGACTTGGTGGGTAAATATATCAATATTGCGAGCCGCACAGCAGGGTTTATCACTAAGCAATTTGATGGCAAACTTTGCGGTGTCGTAAACGGTGACTTATCTCGTGAGGATAGTCATCTTGATGTCATCACTCAAGAGTTAATTCAGTCTGCGGATGAAATAAAAAGACTCTACGAAATGCGAGATTATGCAAAAGCATTAAGAAAAGTTATGGAATTAACTGACCATGTTAATTTTTATATAGCAGATAAAAAGCCTTGGGAAATAGCTAAACAAGTAGGGCAGGATGGGAATCTCAGAATGGTTTGTAGCGTAGCAATCAATTGCTTCAGATTGCTTACAATTTATTTAAAACCAGTTTTGCCAAGACTTGTAACGCAAATTGAGAGTATGTTAAATGTTCAACCATTGTTATGGTCGGATGCAAATACATTACTTAGTGATGGTCATGAGATTAACGAATACAGCCATTTAATTACTCGCGTTGAACTGAAAGCCATCGAAGCTATGACCGAAGCTAACAAAGAAAATTTACAAGCCACGCCTGTGCCACAAGTACACTCAGAACAACGTCATGCAGTACATCAGCAGAATGAAGTAAAAGCAGAGTTACCCGAGGTTGAGTACATTAGCATTGATGACTTTACCAAGGTGGATTTACGCATTGCTAAAATCGTGAATGCTGAGTATGTAGAAGGTGCTGAAAAGCTACTCAGAGTCAGTTTAGATATTGGTGAAGACAAACCACGCCAAGTGTTTGCAGGCATTAAATCTGCTTACGACCCTGAATCGCTAACAGGGCGCCTCACCGTGATGGTGGCTAACCTTGCGCCACGTAAGATGAAATTTGGCATGAGTGAAGGCATGGTGCTTGCTGCAAGTGATGAGCGTGGTGGGCCATTTATATTAAGCCCTGATAGCGGTGCAATGGCAGGGATGAAGGTGAAGTAAAGGTCGTTTTTTTTGCACAAAGCGTTAGCGCATATATTTTTAGAGATACTCTTTATAGGCTAACTCTTTGTGGGTAAATCATCACACTTGCTTATTTAATAGCCTCACCATAACAAAAAGCCCATCTTTAGGAATGGGCTTTTTGTTATGGTGAGCTAAGTTTTAATGAGCTCACGTTAAGTTGATGTTATTTGTTTTGCGTTTCAACCATGACTAAAGGCTCTGCGGAGTCCTCTGTCTTGGCTTGTTGCCAGTTTGCTGCTTTGCGTGGTGCACGTGGTTTAACTTCTTCAGCCACCATTACTTTGGGTGCATCTGCTTTAGTTTCAACTAGCTCTAGGCCAGATGCTGCTAAATCAATTGGTTTAGCCTCTGCTTTTGGTTTGCGTGGGCGAGCAGGGCGTTTTTTCTCTGTTTTGCTTGCCTCGTCAGCTGGCTCTGGCGTTGTTTGCTCAGGCACTTTGGTATCACGCGCTTTTGCCGTTGCATTTTTAGTTGCTTTTTCCTTTTTAGCTAGTACTGGTTTTGCTACGGCTTCTACTTGCTCAGGCGCAACGGCAAGTACTGCGGGTTCAGCTACGATTACTTGTTGAGTTGTCACGCTGTTGGGTGCATTTTCAGCTTGATTATTGATTGGCGTACTTGCTTTTACCTCTTCAGTATTCATCAATGCTTCATTGGGGATGAATGGCAATGGTACAGTTTCGTCACGATCGCGGCGGTTGCGGCGATTGCGATTACGGCGATTTGAGCGTTCTGAACGTTGCTCGTTAGTTTCATTCGCTGGGGTATCTGCGGCAATAGCTACCAGTTGTGGCGTGTTGTGTACTTGTTCGTTACGGTTAGCATCTTGTCGTGCTTGTTGAGGTTTCTGCTGAGGTTTATTGTTAGCAGGGCGTGCTTCTTGTGCTTTAGGCTCTTGACGCTGCGCATTTTGCGCGCGATCTTGGTTAAGAGGCTTATCAGCACGTTCATTGCGGTTGCGCTCGTTACGGTTGCGATTGCGATTACGGTTGCGATTACCCTCCCGACGTGCCTCATTCGCTTTTTCTGCGTCTTCTTTTTTAGTCTCATTGCTTGTTAATGCGCCAAAAAAGTTTTTAATGCGAGTAAAGAGTGAAACTTTAGGTGTGGGTTCGGCAATTTTTTCTGCTACGATAGGTGCTGGTGCCGCAGGTGTGATGCCTTTAACTGCCGCCACTGGTTTGACTGCTTTAGCTTCAGCAGCGGCGTTGGTCACATAGGTGGTTTCGGTGGGTAACTCTACCATTTTATAGCTGGCGCGATTGGTTTCTTCCGTGACATCATCATGCTTGATGCGGGTAATATTGTAGTTTGGGGTTTCCAAATGAATGTTGGGAATCAGCACCACTTCAACGCCCATGCGTTGTTCAATTTTATGAATATCTGCACGTTTCTCATTAAGCAAGAAGGTTGCTACTTCAACAGGTAATTGCACTTGAATAATGGCACTGTTTTCTTTCATTGCGTCTTCTTGCGTAATGCGTAAAATGTGCAATGCGGTTGACTCAATTCCGCGAATATGACCTGTGCCACTGCAACGTGGGCAGGGGATATGGTTAGTTTCACCCAAGCTTGGGCGCAAGCGCTGGCGTGATAATTCTAATAAGCCAAAGCGTGAAATCTTGCCAGTTTGCACACGTGCGCGGTCAGCATGGAGTGCATCGCGTAGAGCGTTTTCAACTTCACGTTGATTGCGTTGGCTTTCCATGTCAATAAAATCAATCACCACTAAACCGCCCAAGTCGCGTAAGCGTAATTGGCGAGCAACTTCTTCAGCGGCTTCTAAGTTTGTATTGAAGGCAGTATGTTCAATATCGCTACCACGTGTTGCACGACCTGAGTTCACATCTACAGATACCAGTGCTTCAGTGTGATCAATCACAATTGCGCCACCAGAAGGCAAGCGCACTTCGCGTGAGAATGCTGATTCGATTTGATGTTCAATTTGAAAACGCGTGAACAAAGGAATTTCATCTTGATAAAGTTTTACGCGTGGCACATTGGCTGGCATCACGTGGCTCATAAACTGCAAAGCTTGCTCGTGAATATCAGGTGTATCAATTAAAATTTCGCCAATATCTGCACTGAAATAATCGCGAATTGCGCGAATGACTAAACTACCTTCTTGGTAGATTAAGTATGCGCCAGCTTGCATGGCGGATGCGCCATCAATAGCTGTCCATAGTTGGGTCAGGTAGTTTAAATCCCATTGCAGCTCTTCAACAGTTCTACCAATGCCTGCGGTACGCGCGATAATGCTCATGCCTTTTGGTACTTCAAGCTTGGCTAATACATCGCGCAATTCGTCGCGGTCTTCACCCTCAATACGGCGTGATACACCACCACCACGTGGGTTGTTGGGCATTAACACTAAGTAACGTCCTGCGAGCGAGATAAACGTGGTGAGTGCAGCACCTTTGTTACCGCGCTCATCTTTGTCCACCTGCACAATCACTTCTTGCCCCTCTTTTAGAGCATCTTGAATACGAGCACGACCATCCGCACCTTCTTTATAGTAGCTACGAGCCACTTCTTTAAAGGGTAAAAAGCCGTGACGCTCTTGTCCGTAATCGACAAAAGCTGCTTCTAGTGAAGGCTCTATGCGAGTGATAACACCTTTGTAAATATTGCTTTTACGTTGTTCTTTACCAGCGTGTTCAATATCTAAATCGATGAGTTTTTGACCATCTACAATCGCAACGCGTAACTCTTCAGATTGCGTTGCATTAAATAACATGCGTTTCATTGTTTGCTCCTGCACAAGGCGTAGCAGGCAGAATCGATACACTAATGTATTGAACAACAAGGCTTTTAAGGGGTAGGCCAGTATTCTGGCGAGTGTACTAAAGGCGCACTATTAAGTAATAATGCATACAAATGTAAGCTTTAACGATGGGTGACAGCGCATCACCTAATGATGTGGCAATTAAGCCTAGCACTTGTTGCTGGTCAATCAAGTAGATTGAGTAGCACCAGTGCTATGATTCATTTGTTTTTACGAAATATGCGTAAAAACAAGAGGTTTTGTCGTTAAAGCCAACTAAATTAGTGAATTAAAGCGAGATAACTTAATGGTTGCTGCTTAAATTCAGTTAAAATTCTATTCTTTAGTAAATCTTAAATCTAGCATGGTATTCGTTTAGAGAAATACAAAAACGAAGGTGCTAAATTTTACGTTCCCTTAAGTCGCGCTTTGTGTTTGTTTGTCTGCGGCGGCTTGAGCGTTAATTTTTCTGCTGCTACTTTTTTTATGGCGAGCGGCATTAACCAAGTATTCTTTAACATGAACTTTTACAAATTTTTTTTAAAATCGTTTGTAAAGTTTAATTACATTCTTAATATTAAGTAGTTAATGATTAAACTCAATAGAATACGCGAAGTATAAGCTACATCTAACATAAAAGCTACGCATGAACACAATAACAACTCAAAATCCAAGTAAACAATTGTCTAAAGTCAGTGCGTTAGCCGCCGCATTTTTAACCGTGGATGAAGCAAGCGAAGGGCAACGCATAGATAATTATTTAACCAAAATACTTAAAGGCGTGCCTAAAAGCCATGTCTATCGTATTTTGCGTAGTGGTGAAGTGCGGGTTAATAAAAAACGTATTGGGGCTGATTTTCGCTTGAGTTTAGGTGATGTGGTGCGGATTCCACCTACAAAATCTAATGTAATTGATAAGCCTGAGATCAGCGCGGCTATCACGGCAAAGTTCACTAACTGTATTATTTTTGAAGATGAGGCCATGTTGGTGTTAGATAAACCTGCGGGCTATGCCGTGCATGGCGGCAGTGGTATTGACTTGGGCGTGATTGAGCAAATACGCTTAGAACGCCCTAAGGCTAAATTTTTAGAGCTTGTGCATCGCCTAGATCGCGAAACGTCAGGGGTGCTAATGATTGCAAAAAAACGTAGCGCATTGGTAGCTTTGCATGAGGCAATTAGAAATAATCAAACCGATAAGCGTTACTCAGTGTTGGTGCGTGGTGAATGGACGGACGCAAAAAAACGTGTGGTGTTAGATTTGCAACGATATTTATTGCCCAATGGTGAGCGACGTGTGAATGTGGTAACAGATATTTCAAAAGACAAATATAATGAACGCCAGTCATCTGAAACTCTGTTTAGATTAGTTAAAAATTATCATCATGCCACATTAGGGCCGTTTAGTTTGCTAGAAGCGCAACTCGTAACAGGGCGCACGCATCAGCTACGCGTGCAGTTAGCACACTTGGGGTTTGTGATTGTAGGGGATGATAAATATGGAGATTTTGCTTTAAACAAAACCTTGCAAAAACATGGTTTAAAACGTATGTTTTTGGATTCTGCAATCACTAAACTTAAGCATCCTATAACGCAAGCGAGGCTAGAGTTAAATGCGCCTTTGCCTGCTGAGCTAGCTACGTTTTTACAAAAATTAGAGAAAGAATAAATCTTAAAGCAT
>JABFSF010000136.1 GCA_013140755.1 Methylotenera sp.
CTTCACATTCGCCTTCTAAAATATAGGCGATTTCTTGTTCAGGAAAAGTCCATGAAAACACGGAGACTTCTTTTTGCCAAGTTGGCCATTTAGAAACATTTAAGCTTGTTAAACGCGCCTGGCTGGGATTGTTTTCAACGGTAATTTGACTCATATAATGCCCTTTAAAAAAGTTAAATTGTATTTTAACTGATTGGGAGGTAAAGTTGCAGACAATACTAGAGTACGCTTAAAGTACTTAAACGTCTTTTTTGAGTGGTGTTAGCAATGCAGATAAACCATTATGGTCAATTTCTTGCATTAGTTGCAATAGCCGCCCTATTTCACCGTGCGGAAATCCCTTTCTAGCAAACCAGTTTAAATAATTCCCAGGTAAGTCTGCAATGGTGCGCCCTTTGTATTTACCATAGGGCATTATTGTGATTACTAAAAGTTGTAAGTCATCGGCTTGCATGTAATCTAAACGTTTTATTGATGTGCAAAGTTGTATGATGACGCGTAGTGTAAGCTACTTTTGTTTTTCCTCTTTAGCGGTCACAGGCAACTCCCAATCAATCACATTAGCCTGCTTAGAAGCATTTTGTTCATCATGCGGCCAAGTTAAATCAGATGAGACAAGTCGGTGCTCTTCATCATCTAAATGAGAAAAGTAGATTTCATCAGCTTTAAGCGCGGTATCTTCTTCAAGATTAGCATCGTCTAACAATGGGTTGTGTGGTGCTAAAGAATCTAACTCGGAGTGGAGACGTATTTCCTCACCAACCCAGTAACTTTTCATTTCTGGTTGAACAAAAAACGGTGATTGTTCTTGGTTATTTTGAGGGTATAAAATATTGGCAATGGTTCTTAAAAAGTAAAGCTCGTCAAACACATTACGTGCAAATCCACCCCTAGGTTGGGCTTGTTGGTTATAGATTAAATTATCAAGAAAACCAACAGCAAATTGCGTCCCCCATACGCCCTCTAGATGTGTCAGAATGCGGGGGTATTCTTCAATACTAGATGGGTCTTGAGTGCTTGCTTCTGCAAAGCTAGGTAATTTAATGTTAAAGAAACGATTACATTCAACCACGGCTTGATTGTACTCATATTCTTTGCCATCTTTTTCCAGCAAAGAAAGTAGCATTAACCAAATTTCAGGTGATTCCGCAGGATAGTCAGCAAGATGATTTTGTAATAGCTGCACGGCTAAAGCCGATCTTCCGTGCGCGATAAACACTTCAGCATGATCCATGACATTTTCTTTTGGCTGCGGCGGCGTGCTCGGGAGCGGTGCAGTTTTTTGCAGGCTAGCAGTTAAATTAATAGCGGGAGATAAGCTTGCTGATGGGATGACTACCGCTTTTTCTAAATCAGCGGCTTCAACGCCATTTGCTATCACGTACTCATCCTCTTCTGGCAATAGTGCGGTGTTGGCAGTTTCGGTTGTTTTTTCATGGGTAAATAGGGATGAAACAGTGTCATGTTGGTGTGTTTTTTTGATCCGAGCAAACCACAAAATAGCCACTAATGCCCCTAAAGCCAACAGCATCAAACTAAGCCATAGTTTCCACTGGCTGGATAATGCTTGATTTTCTTTTTTGGTTTTCTCAACCTCTACTAATAATTGCGTGTTGCGGCTTTGTAGCGAATTAATGGTTTTTTCTAAATGCGCAAGACGGTTTGTCATCACGGTCACTTCGTCCATTACATCTGTAGTGGTTTGAGGGGAAGTATTTGCGGGTCGTGCAAAATCAATTTCTCGTTCAAGCCTTAGTGATAACTTGGATGACAGCATTGAGTTTAATGGCATGTCAAGATTGCCATTAGAAATCGTGAGGTAAGCACTAGGCGATGCTTTGTTGCTGGCTTGATTTAGCGTGTCATGATTTTTGGTATTGTTGTTAGTAGCACTACTTTCAGTTATATACTTGCCAACGTAGGCCTCCATTAACTTTTGATCAACTACAGATTCTGAGCTTCGCTTACTTTTACTTTTTTTGCGCACACTAGTGTCTGCCAGCCCTTTTTTTGAAGTTTTATGCGTGCGGGATTGAGTAGTTACAGCTCCTTCATTTGGGCTAATCACATCGTGTTGTGCAGAATTGGCATTTGCAACTGGCAGGGGGATGTGCGTTGCGTTTTTTGCAATGTCGTTATTGTTAGCAATAAATGCAGGGTCAAGCAAAAGCACATATTCACGCATTAAGTTTGGATCGCAGTAGTATGTCACTTGCAAATTAACCACAAGTTCAGTAATTGCCTCATGCGTTGTGATATTAAGTTGATAGCCATTACTTGTAGGTAGCATGGATACGTTAGCGCGTTTAAATGCGGGTATTTCGCTAGTATCTTTGGCGATAAAGCAACTAGCATCTGGCAGCTTTTCAACATCAGTGATGTTTATACTGGCCACAAAAGGTTCGTTTAAGTGCGACTTAAGCGTAATATCGCCAATTCCAAGCGCAAAGCTTGAATGGGTATAGGTCAATAGTAAAAGTAGAAAAAATCTCAAAATATGTTTATATTCAATTTGTTAGCTTTTATTCAGACTAAAAAACGTCTCTCTGTGTTATGATGCCTACGTAGTAAATGGATTCTTTAATGCTAGAAGCAATAAGCACGATGTATGCCAAATAGTAATTCAACGTACTATTCTACCGCTCATTCTAGAGATAATATTTTTAATTATCAATAATTAAAGAATAGCGTTTGACAAAGCCTATTGCTTTGACATAAAATCCGCCTCTTAATTTTTTAGCTCATATTTTACGTGGGCTTAATCAAGGTATTGGTAAAGCAATGAAAACTTTTTCAGCAAAATCACATGAAGTAAAGCGCGATTGGTTTGTGGTTGATGCCACAGATTTGGTGCTAGGTCGTTTAGCTAGCGCGGTTGCGCATCGTTTGCGTGGCAAACATAAAACCATTTATACACCTCACGTTGATACTGGTGATTATATTGTCGTCATCAATGTGGATAAATTAAAAGTGACTGGTAATAAAGCGGATGACAAGCTTTACCATAGACACTCTGGTTATCCAGGTGGTATCAGCACAACCACTTTCTCTAAAATGCAAGATCGTTTTCCAGGGCGCGCTTTAGAAAAAGCGGTTAAAGGCATGTTACCTAAAGGTCCTTTAGGTTATGCTATGATTAAAAAAATGAAGGTTTATGCTGGCGACAAGCATGAGCATGCGGCGCAACAACCGCAACCATTGACAATCTAAGGATAAAAAAATGATTGGTAAATATAACTATGGCACAGGCCGCCGCAAAAGCTCAGTGGCTCGCGTGTTTTTGAAATCAGGTAAAGGCAATATTATTGTCAATGACAAGCCAGTGGATGAGTATTTCTCTCGCGTGACATCGCGCATGATTTTGCGCCAGCCTTTAGAGCTTACAAATAACACCGCCAGTTTTGACATCATGGTCAATGTGATTGGCGGTGGTGAATCTGGTCAAGCAGGTGCTGTACGTCATGGCATTACTCGCGCGTTAATTGATTTTGATGCAAACTTGAAAAGTGCATTGTCAAATGCAGGCTTTGTAACGCGTGATGCACGTGAAGTTGAGCGTAAAAAAGTTGGTTTACGTAAAGCGCGTCGTCGTAAACAATTCTCTAAACGCTAATGTTTTAAACGCTTTTCGGCGGATGAATATTAAAAAAGGTCGCTGTTGCGACCTTTTTTATTTTATTGCGCTAATGTTTGTTAAGATAACGTTATGACAACTCAAAATGAAAATTCTGGAAAAATTAAAGTCGGTATTGTAGGCGGTACGGGTTATACAGGCGTTGAACTTCTGCGCCTATTAAGTACACACCCACAAGCGACGATTACAGCAATCACTTCTCGTGGCGATGCGGGCTTGCCTGTTGCACAGATGTTTCCAAGCTTACGTGGTTATGTGGATTTGGCATTTTCAGACCCTACAAATGCTAATTTAACTGATTGTAATGTGGTGTTCTTTGCTACGCCGCATGGCGTTGCGATGAGTCAAGCGCAAGTATTGTTGGATGCAGGGGTAAAGCTGATTGATCTAGCCGCAGATTTTCGTCTGCAAGATACCGCAGTGTTTGAGCAATGGTACAAAATGCCACATACCTGCCCAGCTATTTTGCGTGAAGCCGTGTACGGGATACCAGAACTTTATCGTGAAAAAGTGAAGTCAGCGCAGGTGATTGGCAACCCTGGCTGTTATCCAACAACGGTACTGCTAGGTTTAGCTCCCTTGCTTGAGCAGGGTTTGATTGATTTATCTGCGCCGATTGTGGCTGACTCAAAATCAGGCGTATCAGGAGCTGGTAGAAAAGCAGAAATTTCAACCTTGTTTGCAGAGTCTAGCGATAGCATGAAAGCTTACGGCGTGGCTGGGCATCGGCATCATCCTGAAATTCATGCGCAGTTGAAACTGTTAGCCAAACAGGATGTACAGTTTATTTTTGTGCCACATTTGATACCAATGATTCGTGGGATGCTTTCTACGATTTACGTTAAATTAAGTGAGCAGGGTAAACAGCTTGATTTGCAAGCATTATATGAAACACGCTATCAACATGAGCATTTTGTGGATGTAATGCCAGCAGGTAGCTTGCCTGAAACACGTTCGGTACGCGGCTCAAACCAAATTCGCATTGCATTGCATAAGCAAGCAGAAACGGGCTATTTAACTTTGCTGGTGGTGCAAGATAACTTGGTTAAAGGTGCAGCAGGACAAGCGGTACAAAACATGAATATTATGTTTGGTTTTTCAGAAAATACAGGTTTAGAAGTTGTGCCTTTGCTACCATAAAGGTTACCAATGAAACCAGTGAGAAGACGAATTAAGCGACATTTTGGCCTAACAGCAAGGCAGGTGGCTGTGCGCTCAAAACGTCCTTGGTACTTTCAATGGGGTTTGTTTATTGTAGTTGCGACTATTGGTTATGGGTTAGCTTACTGGCAATACGCAGCAGGTGGAGGTAAGGTTCGTGAAGAATTAAATAAGCTGACACTTGAAAATCAAGCTTTGCATACCAAAGTGATTGAAGTCAGCCAGCAACTTCAAATCGAGAAAGCTGCACAAACTAATTTAACCAAAGAGCTGAATGTAGTGCAAGATGAAAACATGCGCATCAAAGAAGATTTAGTTTTTTATAAAAATATGTTAAATGGTAAAAAGTAAAAAGTAAAAAGTAAAAAGTAAAAAGTAAAAAGTAAAAAGTAAAAAGTAAAAAGTAAAAAGTAAAAAGTAAAAAGTAAAAAGTAAAAAGTAAAAAATAAAAAGTAAAAAGTAAAAAGTAAAAAGTAAAAAGTAAAAAGTAAAAAGTAAAAAGTAAAAAGTAAAAAGTAAAAAGTAAAAAGTAATTTGTTAATGT
>JABFSF010000070.1 GCA_013140755.1 Methylotenera sp.
CGGTTTTATTTGGATCTAATTGCGGCTCTTGTGGAAAATAGCCAATACTCATATTGGGCTGAAACTGCACCTCACCCTCAAACTCTTTAACCACACCCGCCATAATGCGTAATACGGTGGATTTACCCGAGCCATTTAAACCCAGCAAACCAATTTTTGCACCTGGGAAAAAAGACAGTGAAATATCTTTAATAATTTGTTTTTTAGGAGGAACGATTTTGCTCACGCGGAGCATAGACATTACATATTGCGCCATGATGAAGATTTACTCATTTAAAAAACGCAAGCTTAACAGAAACCGAGCTTGGCTTGTTAAGTCGGTATAATCCTAAAAACGGCTTTTCATCCACTAAAAACACAAAAAACACGAAATGGGGTAAGTCGACATTTCGCTTTATTAACCTAATAAAAAGGCTAAGCAGATGGCTTTAAAATCAACTATTTATAAAATTGACCTCAACATTGCTGATATGGACAGGCAATATTACGCACAACACAGCTTAACGCTGGCACGTCACCCCTCAGAAACCGATGAACGTGTGATGGTACGGCTTATGGGCTTTACCATGTATGCGAACGAAGCCCTCACCTTTGGCAAAGGCTTAAGCGATGACGAAGAACCTGATTTATGGCAAAAAGATTTAACGGGTGCCATTGAGTTATGGATGGATGTAGGTTTACCTACCGAAAAAGACATTCGCAAAGCCTGTGGTCGGGCTCGGCAAGTGGTAGTTATGCTTTATGGTGGCAGAGTGGCTGACATGTGGTGGGCGCAAAATAGCAAAGCCCTCATTAAACTCAACAACCTGACCGTCATTAACCTGCCTGAAACTGAAGCATTAAGCAATATCGCCAACCGTGGCCTTACCATCAGTTGCACTATTCAAGATGGGCAAATTTTGGTCGGTCACGATACGGGGAGTTTTGAATTAACGCCCATTGTCTTAAAAGAAATATCCTAAGAAAACGCTGATTAAATCAATCACTCCCTCTCCCTCACAAGGGAAGAGGGAGTTAATCAGTGTTTCCCTAAGCCATCTAGCTAGTGCCTTATATGGCGTTTGAGCGATAATAATGCTAACGTAAACAAGCCAAGCAAAACTAGCACCACAGGCCAAGGCACTAAACTTGGTTTTTTGAGCTTAAGCGCGAGTCCATTTTTGAGGTCTTCTGGCAATGGGTTCGGCGTGACAGGAACAATTTTCCACTGGCTACGATCTGCGGGTGCTTGCGCCATAAATTGATTAAAACTATATACAGGTGCTAAACCATAAGCACGGCTAGAAGGGATTTGCGGAATACGCACGAAGTATATTGCCTCAATATCTTGGCGCAGTTTGGTTATAAAGGCAGAATCAGCCTGCTGCATTGCTAATCTCGCATTGGCTTGATTCAATAGGTCATTTCCAATCGCATCAAAAGCGACTGCGGGAAAAAGTAGTGTTGTTTCAGTATTTAAATAGTCATAAATAGCGCGGCCTTTGGTTAAGCTACGCTCAGTTGCACTAACGTAAAAGTAAGCTGCGGTGGCTTTCAATTGGCTTTCTACGCCACGTGTTGGAATCTCCCAACCTAGGGTGCGTAACGTGTCAATACTGATGCCTGAGCAATTGTCACGTGAATGATCATACACAAAATCATTGCGGTAAAAATGATGGTAAACTCGATTGATAGCAGCTTGATATTGTTGCGGCAACGTGTCATTTTTAAGCACTGCAACCAACATATAAGATGGGCGGTAGAAACTCTGCCCATTATTTAAATCCATCAGATACTTATCAAGCGGCGTCACCCCTGCAATAATGCCTTTTTCACTATTAGACGCCAGATTGTAAAAATTATTTACCAGCCAGCGTGATGGGTTGCCATCAGCCTCCATACGCCCTGTA
The DNA here is from genome assembly GCA_013140755.1 of Methylotenera sp. Lineage (GTDB taxonomy): Bacteria > Pseudomonadota > Gammaproteobacteria > Burkholderiales > Methylophilaceae > Methylotenera. Next base: position 1,890 of record JABFSF010000070.1, read on the forward strand.
ACTACAGCAAAATGGCCGCCATGGGCTTCATCATCATCGCCTTGAGCACCATTTAGCATAAATGCCATCACAGCTTTGCTAGCAGATTGTTTGGCAATTCCTGGTTTGCGCTCCCACAACAAACGGCTTTCATACGCGCTTTTAGCACCGCCATTTTCAAATTGCACTAATGTTTTTAATGTCTCATTTTGCGCCAAAGGCTTGAGTGAGGCTTGTGGATTGACGGTGAAATCAAGCGGCCATACGGTGCGAGCAGTAAAAGTTTCACCTTCTAATTCACCACGTGCGCGGACTAACCGTTGATGGAAAAAGTGTAACGTACTGTGATCCCAATATGAGAGATTTGTAGAAATTTTTGGCACAATATTAAATTTATATTCAAAGCCATTATCAAGCGTCATCATATGACCCGTTGAAGAAATTGCTACATCATCCGCAATTTGGTGAGAGCCTACCCAAATCAGCACAGGTAACGCTTTGGTATCAAGTGTTTTTAGAATATCTTGCTGCGCGTTTTCTGTGGTTGAAAAACCAGCCATAGGTACGCTGGGCTTGGGCACAGCAATTAACTCATTTTTAAAGTACCATCGCGCTTGAGGTGGTATTGGGCAATCAGTGCATTGACCTGTAGTGATGGTAATGTCGCTTGATTGGTAAAGACCAAGCATACCATCTTGGGTGGCGTTAACTATGCCCTCAGCTAAGCATGTAAGACTCACTAAACTAGAGGATAAAAAAACTAAATACTGCTTAATTTTCTTCATTTTTGTGGGATACCAAAACATGAATATTATTTATTATCGAATTGGAGTTCCGCTTTGCAGTCCAGATGGAAATTTCTTCCCGAATAGTATTCGTGAGTTGCTGCCTTTCACCACGGTAAAACAGATTAAAAGCTTCAAATGGAATCATTTTTCCATCAGGCTTTACCATGTGTACGCAAGATTTTTTCAAGGCGCGAATGTCTAAGTTTTGCGCATCTATAAATTGCACAATGAGCACACGAAACACATTATTGTAATCAAGATTAGTTGCAGCTATCTTGGGCAAACAACAAAGTAAATCATTTAAATGCTGCGCTTGACCCTGAGGAGACAAATTGGTTGAAAATAGGCTGAATAAGCGTTGCTTTAATGCTGAGCTTCGCTCAAATACAATCGTATTTTCTTCCCCTGCAATTAAGTCTGCTGGCGTAAACCAACGCGTAAGTGGTAACGTTTCGTCACTTTGTTTAAGGGCGTAAGCCATGGCAAGAGAATCTGGGTTGCATGGTACAGGGACAATATCTTCTAAGCTAAAAACACCTGATTGTTCAGCAATTTTACGACGAATCTCACTCACTGTGAGCCGATTATTATTTTCAAAATTTTCGTTTCGCCCAGCGTCTTGTATAGGTTGCAAGGTCACGCCACGTACGCATTTCCACTGTAGTGCATGTTGAATCACCGCGCCTATTTCTAAATCGTTAATGTGACGTTTTACCGTCATCACCAGCGTAGTGGAAATGCCAAATTGATTCAATTTCTCTAAGGCTTGATGATGAATTTCAGCTAAGTTAGCACCACGAATATTTTGCAATACTGCATTTTGGAGCGAATCAAACTGTAAATAAATTTCAATATTGGGCATATAGCTTGCCAGCTGCTGTGCAAAACCAGCCTCTTGAGCAATGCGTAAGCCATTGGTATTAATCATTAAATGTTTGATGGGGCGTTTTTTTGCAGCATCTAATATGGCAAAAAAATCAGGGTGTATAGTCGGTTCTCCGCCTGAAATTTGCACCACATCAGGCTCGCCTTCATTCTTGACTACCGCATCTAACATCAATTCAATTTCAGCTAAAGAATAATGCCTGCCGTGGTCTGGTGCTGATTCTGCATAGCAAACAGGGCATTTTAGATTACAGCTTTCGGTTACTTCAAGCACAGTGACGCATGAATGCTGCATGTGATCTGGGCACAAACCACAATCATATGGGCAACCGTATTGCATTGAGGTGCTAAAGTGTTTAGGCATCTCAGGTGTTTTTACATACACCTCTCGACATTGACGGTAATAATCCGCATCATCACTAATGAGTACACGCTCTGTGCCATGCGCAGGGCACCATTTTTCTAAATAAACCTGATGATTTTTGATTAGAACTTTTGCCTCGATTGGTCGAAGGCAAGTTGAGCAAACCGATGATGTGGTGTCATAAAACAAGTACGGGCGTGTTTTTCTACTCATAAGTTTTTCTTTCTGAATGCCTCTATGGTGGAAGGCAAATAGCACAACAAGGCAATGACGCACACCAATTGAATACCGCTTAACACGCCAAAATAGGCAAAAGGCACAGGCTTGATGCTGTCAATGAGTAGGCGCCAAAGCAGGTAGGCGCATAAAAATATTCTGAAACGCAAGCCTTTAACCTGATTGAGTCGTTGCTGTGTTAAATAAAACCCTATCCACAATAAGATTGTAAAAATAATCTCATATAGCTGTGTGGCGTGGCGGGGAATACCATCGCCAAAATCATAGCCCCAAGGTAAATTGGTTGGGTTACCATGCGTGCCATCGGGTAGCCCTGCTAAAAAGCAGCCAATGCGCCCAATCAATAGCCCAAGTAAAATCGGATAAACAAAATCATCGCCTGTGCGTTGAGTAATGCCATTAAACCGCTTGGCAACTTCTACGCCGATTAAGCCTCCAAGCAGACCGCCCACCATCGATTGACCGCTATGTAACAGAGTAGTCAAATTCATTGCAAATAAAGTTGGGTTTTCAAGCCAAAATAATGCCTTGTTGCCAATCGCTGCACCAAAAATACAGCCCAATACCAACCAGAAACTTTGCCCTGATAATAAACCCTGCCCATTAGTTTGCAATTGTATGCGGCGGTAATATTGCACCCCAGCAAATAAAGCAAGGTACTCAAAAATAAGGTGAATCACTCTTTGCTATCTTCTATATCACTTAAGGTGATGGCTGGCGTTTTTGGTGTGGCTATTATGGCTTTGATAATGAACCATCCAATTAACATCAGCACTAAACAGATAATTAAATACAACAAAGCATCTCCATTCAACCCTGTATGGCGCAGGCTTGGCAATCCCATAGCCGCACAAAATCCTCCACCGACCAAAGCAATTAAGCCAATTAAAAATGCGATACCTTTAAAGATAAATATAATTACATTAGAAATTTTCTGCATTACGCCCCCTTCATAAAGTTTTTAGATCACTATTTCAGCTAACCCACGCTAAAAAAGTTTTGTAATACTCAGGCTGCCTAAAGCATAAGTAAATGGTCACTAGCACGTTTAATAGTGCGGTGGCTAAGAAGAGTTGTGGAATACTGTAACCTTGGCTAAAAACCCACATTGAAAACCCTGCTGAAACCACCATAAACAAGGCGTTTACAATATTGTTAGCGGCAATCACGCGGGATTGATGGCTTTTTTCAGCACGGGTTTGAATGAGCGCGTAAAGTGGCACGATGTAAAAACCAGCAAAAAGACCTATCAATACAATATCTATAAGCAATCGCCAGCGTGTGATTGTCGCATGGCTAAAACTATATAAGTTCGTGTTGTATGCATGATCATAGGCAACAAAGGACTGAAAGTTGAACACATCGGATTGAAGATTGATGGTTTGATACAGGCTGGTACTTGAGCAATATAAATCAATGCCAAATAGCGTTAAACCAATTGCGCCAAACACCACCAAGCCTAACTCCACCTTGCCTTTTGAGAGCTTTTCACACATCAATGAACCAATGCCAATGCCGATAGAGAAAATAGCCAGTAGCAAAATAAAAATGCTTTCATCACCATGCAACACGTTTTTAGCAAAGTTAGGAAATTGCGCCAATAATGTTGCGCCATAAAACCAAAACCATGAAATCGCAATAATGGCGAGCCAGATGGTTTGATGGCCCCAAATAAACTTAATGCTGCGAAAAGTTTCGGTGATGGGGTTCCAGTTAATTTTAAGTGTAGGTGCGGCGGCGGGTGAGTTTGGCACGCCACGGCTAGTTGCATAGCCCATTACCGCAATCAGCAAAATCACCAAACTGGTAATAATTTCATGCTGGCTTTGCATTGCCACCCAAGCCCCTAATACTTGCCCAAGTAAAATTGCCACAAAAGTGCCCATTTCTATCATGCCATTGCCGCCAACCAGCTCTTTTTCATTTAAATGTTGTGGCAAATAGGCGTACTTCACTGGGCCAAAAATGGTGGAATGCATTCCCATCATAAACAAAGCCGCGCCTAGCAACCAAACGTTATGTAGAAAAAAACCCGCGCTGGCAAAAAGCATAATGCTGATTTCAAACACTTTCACAAAGCGAATAATCTGCGATTTTTCGTATTTATCCGCTAATTGCCCCGCTGTGGCTGAGAATAAGAAAAACGGCAAAATAAACAAACCTGGCAAAAGTGTTGCCAACATGCCGCCATCCAGCGTAGTGAGGCTAGCGGCATGAAAAGCCACCAGCGTGATGAGCGCGGTTTTAAACACATTGTCATTACATGCGCCTAAAAACTGGGTAAAAAAGAACGGGCGAAAGCGTTGCTCTTTCATTAAAGTGAATTGGTTACTCATTTTTCTTCTTTCGTTTGTGTGGCTATCCACGCCATTGCTGCCGCTTCATCTTGCTCTATCGCCATTTCAACGGCGTGTTTGGCGATGTTTAATAAATGTTCGCTTTGCGCTTTTAGGGTAAAGCTTTGTTGTACGAGTTGGCTGATGTTGGTTTGGGTTTCTGCATCAAATATTGGCACAATTAAAGTTTCAAAATTTGATGTATTGACGTATGGCTGAACATTACCTGTTTGCACTCTCTCAAGTAAAACCTTGCCTATTGTTTTGAGATAAATAGAAAGTGATTCAACATTTATTAAAGACGTGTCACATCGTAATCGCATGATATTCTGATTTATTAACGCTGGCTTTTCAGGCGAATAAATGGCGACTGCACCAATAGTGCCAGTCATAGAAACTAAAATATCATTTTTAAACGTAATGTTTGCTTTGTATTTTAAATAATCCTGACTATCTACTGAATTAAACAATGTTTCATCAATGGTAAGATTTTCCTGGAACGCTTCAACTCTCACAAAATAGTGTTCATTAGCTTGGTAACCACTCTCCACACTACTCGGCGTTGTGCCATTTTTAATGGGTATCGTTAAAACTTCTGCTATTGATTTACAACCGTGTTGATAGCTTTTAATTTTCTGAATATACGCATCATATTTCGGCTGGTAATACTCAGCATCTAGACGACCGCTAGTGCCAAAGCTCTGTGCAAAGGTTTTGATGTTGGTGTTTTGCGTGGAAGGCTTAAAGTCTGCCAAACCCACCGCCTCAAGCAATGTTTGTTCGGCCTTTGCATAGCTTGCTTTTGATTGTTCAATTAACTTAAACGCATCATCAACTAACACTTTAATTTTTAGTTGAAAATTTTCAGTTAGGTTCGGAACTAAAAGCTGATCAAAATCTTCTAGTATTAAGCCAGTTTGTACCGCTCCACGTCTGAATTTATCTATTTGGTTTTGACCGTAAAAACCCTGCAAATAACAAGCCAAAAACTCTGGTATTACTTTTTTTGATCTGATAATTGCAATTTTGCAACTACAAGTAGCTTTGTCGTCTGTCTTAACTAGCGATATTCCACCTACCGTTCCCACAATGGACATTAAAACATCACCATTTTTTAGGTGAGAACGGCGCATTTGAGGAGTCTCAAACATTGCCTCTGGTATCCTCATTGCACTAGCTGTCTGCTCAATATAAAAGTTATGAATATCTTGTCCGCGATAGTATGGAATAGCGTTATCAGCATCAAAATTTTCACTGATACCCATGTGATTACCATCTGAAACAGTTGCTAGCTCAGTAATTTTTGAGGTGGAGTGCGCCGTTATTGTACTCAAAACAATTAAATTGGTTTTTTTGTAAAATTCAGCATCTACTCTTAACGTTCTTTCTAAGTCACCAATTCTAATCTCAGCAATTTCAAGCCCTTCTAACAACGCTGCGTATTTCTCAGCGTTAAACCCGTTAGAAGGGCTTATTGAAAAAAACTTAATCGCTCTTTTTTGGCAAATTCGGCAAAGGCTTCAGCAATTTGCGGTAAGTCAGTTTTTGCTAGGGTGTCGTGTGTGTTTTTGCCTATATAGTTGCCAGAGTTATCTTTTACCGCTTGAGTATTGGTGGCAAAGAAAATAGGGTAATCGCCACTTTCAGGTTTTGGGCATTTTTTAGCGTCCCACTTTTGCACCAGCAACACGCTAGTTTTAGTGCCTGTGTAAGGCTTAAAGCTGTTGCCATGCAGGCCTAGTACACCCAATATACGGCACTCTCTGGCGATATATTCACGTAGCTCTTTATCACTTGAGTTGTTAAAGCGGCCTTGTGGCAACACAATTGCCATGCGCCCACCAGGTTTTAAAAAGCGTAAATTGCGCTCTAAAAACAGCACATCGCGTTTTTCAGTCGCTTTGGTTTTTTGCTTTTTATCACGCGCAACAGCGTAATAACCCAAGTAGCCACTACCGCTAGAAACATCGCCCGCAAACGGTGGATTAGTCATCACAATGTCAAAACTGTGATCGGCAAATTTGCTGGCGATTGCATTATCAAATTTTGTTTTGTCTTCAGGGTTCCATACGCGCAAATCTAGCGAGTTTGCTTGTTGCGAGTTTGATGAACCATCACCCGCAATCACCATAAGGGCTTTAGCAATTTTCACTGTGCGGGGGTCAAAGTCTAATGCGTAGAGGTTATTGACGGCGTAGCGGTAGCGGTCTTTGTCGTCAATTTTTTGCGTTTTAAGCATGTGCTGAAAAGTATGCAACAAAAAGCCAGCACTACCTGCACTGGGGTCTAGCACGCGTTCGTCATCATGCGGGTTGAGTAGCTGCACAATAATGTCAATCACAGGGCGCGGGGTAAAGTATTGTCCTTTTTCACCTTTGCTATCGCCTGAAATCATGTGTTCAAAGGCGGCGTCTAAAATCTCAAAATCTGTTTCTAGTAGCTTGTATTCTTGTAACTCAGAAACTACGGCAATCAGTGTTTCTTCACTGAGTTCTAGCTCTTCTTTGTCTTTAAAAACATCTTTCCATTTAACTTTAGCTTTTGTAAATAAAGCTTCAACAGCGGGTTGTAATTTTGTGCCTTTTTTGGTTTGAAAATCTAATTCTTCAGTAGGCTTTTTACTTTGCTCATCGTAAAGTTTGGCAAATATCAGCTTGAAAATTTCATCAAACGCGTTGACGCCATCATTCGCCAGTACTTTTTCTTGGAGCATATTCACGGTTGCGCGTAGGTCTTGCACGTCTAGCAAATCTTGCTTTTTCAAATAAGTAGCTAACACATCTGCAATGCTTTCACCAAATTTAGGCAGACGCTTAAAACGCTCATATTTATATTTGTTATCTGGGTTGCGGTAGCGGATATTTTCCTCGTTACCATCTACCCAAACGCCTAAATAAGTGGGTAAGGCTGAAATGTAGCTTTCTAATTGGTCAATGCCTTGTGTGAGGCTTTCATTGGGTTTTTTAACTTCGATAATGAGAGTGATGTTTTCTTTATCTTTCTTATCAGCATTATCATAAATAACAATATCTGCACTCTTAGTAGCCGATCCCATTTGTACAGATACTTCAAGCTCCATATTTTCAATCGGGTAGCCGTATTCTTGATTGAGCTTAATGATGTAAAGCTGACGGATAATTTCTTCAGGGTTGGTTTTATTGGCTGAGTAAACTTGAATTTTCTTGTTGCGGCGCAAGCAAGTAAGGTGAAGCCTCTCACCTTTATCATCAGGTATTAAGCTGTTTTCTAGTTGCTGTATTTGAGCGTTTGAAAAAAGCTTAAGTGCGTTTGCGTCTGATTTTAAGATGTCGGCAAGTTTCATTGTATTGACTTTCGTTTTGCTAGTTTAAGCAAATGATAGAGTGATAATCTGGAATTATATTTTAGTAGCTTCAAAAAAGTGTCTGGTTTCAAATACGCTAGCCGCTAAAGATTGACCTTGATATTCAATTAAGCGTTTTAGGGCAAAATCAAACATAATTGGGTTGTATTTACGCACTTCATGCAAAAAGGGTACATGTTCTTTAGCTAACATGCCTTCGCGATAAAATTGTTGGCTAGAAACCAGCGGAAAAACGCCAGGTAAGGGGTAGTCAGTGCCATTAAGTAGGCGGTGGTGCCAATCGGTGCGTTGCAATACGTGCTTGAGTACCCATGCATGGTTAAACAATGTAGTGGCTGAAATATCACTAAACAATAAGCCTTCATATTCTGGCTTATCCATCATGCGGGCAAATAGCTCAAAACTAGTGACCACTTTATTGCCGTTGTCAAAATCTTTGTCCACGCCATCACTGGCACAGTGCGCCATCACCACACGCACACCTGCATCTAGCATATTGCGCATTTTGAGCGGGTTATTAAAGTTGAGGTCACCGCCTGGCACGGCACTTTCACGCCCCACGTGTGTGATAATCGGCATATTGAGTTGTTGCAACTTTTGGTAAAACTTGGTGCATTTGGGAGAAGATGGGTCTATATTCATAGAAGAAGCTAGCCATTTCATCGCTACTGCGCCTTGTGCATGGGCAAGTTCCAGCGCATCAATAGCATCTGCACGGTAAGGGTGAATAGAAGTTACCCACTCAAAATGTTGTGGATGTTGCGCCACAATATTTGCGGCATATTGATTGGGGATATGAATAATCGAATTTTCTTTAAGAGGTTGACCTGCCTCGCTGTGCGCCCAATCAAAAGCAAATAACATGGTTTTGTAACCTGCTGGCATTTCGCTAGATAAATGTGCTAAACGTGCTACAAAACTGTTGTCTTCATTTTTATGTTCTAATCCTGCACCGTTAATATGAAACCATTTTTGAATTTTCAAAATCGGATGCAACCAGCTATCCATATTAGGTGTAATCCACGCGCCACTTGTGCCACTATCGCCCGAGCCAACAATGTGAGCGTGACAATCCCACACTTGGGTAGCATCAATGCCTTGCCACACTTGGTGCATTAATTTGTGGCTTTTTAGGCTTTCAGACAAACCGACATAGTTTGGGTTTTTGTGCCCAGTTTCTGCCAATACTTTCAGCCCTGTATGTGCATTTTTAAAGGTAGAGGTTCCTGAATATTTTGTGTGTTGTGTCATAAAAACCCTATTTGTATATTTCTTGAAAATATGGCACGTTTTTGCTGAAAATACTTTTAAGCCATTTCTGCCATTTGTTTAAGCTTTACATAATCAGTTTTACCAGTGCCAAGGAGTGGCAGCTCTTTCACCACAATGATTTTGCGCGCAATGGCAAGCTCAGGGCTGCCCAATTGTTTGGCGCTGTTACTGAGCTGCTCTCGGTTTAAATTGACATCAGTGGTGTAAAGCAAGATGTTTTCACCACGCTGTGCATCAGCTTGAGTAGTAGCCGCATGCTGATGACTAGGTGAAGCATGGTTGGCAATGCTTTCTACCGTTTCGAGCGAGACCATTTCGCCCGCTACTTTAGCAAAGCGTTTGACGCGACCTTTAATAAATACAAAACCATCATCATCAATGTTTACAATGTCTCCTGTGTTATACCAGCCTTCGGGCGTTCTTTGTATCGCCCCTGGGTTATCGTATAAGTAATAGCCTAGCATCACGTTGCGACCACGTACGGAAAGTAGCCCGCCTGATTCAATCCCTGGTACTGGTTCTAACTTGGGCTCTAAGCCTGGCATGAGCGTGCCGACTGAGCCAATTTTGCTCGCCATGGGTGTGTTAACAGCGAGTACTGGTGCGCACTCGGTAGCACCATAGCCTTCTAAAATGCGGATGCCAAATTTATCTACCCACGTTTTACGCACTTCTTCATTAAGCTTTTCAGCACCTGCCACCACGTAGCGTAGTTTGTAGAAATCGTAAGGGTTAGCAAATTTGGCATAATTGCCTAAGAAAGTGCTGGTGCCAAATAACACGGTACAACCACGGTCATAAATGACCTCAGGAATCACTCTGTAGTGCAATGGTGATGGGTAAACAAAAAGTCGGCTGCCTGCAACCAGTGGCATAATCGCACCACAGGTAAAGCCAAAAGCGTGGAACAGCGGTAACACCATCATGAATTTATCTTGCATAGAAAAATCAATCACCGATTTGATTTGTGCAATATTGGCTAAAATGCTGGCATGTGAATGTACAACGCCTTTGGGTTTGCCTTCAGAGCCTGAAGTAAAGAGCACCACAGCGGGGTCGCTCGGATAACTTTTAACAGCTGCTAAGCGCGGTAACCATAACGCAAAGCCCATGAGCCATGCTTTATCTAATAGCGTAAATTGCGCGCGAAGGTCTTCTAAATACACAATATTCACGTTTTGCAAACCTGCGATGACTTCTTCTAACTTTGCGGTTTTAATAAATTCGCGTGAACTGATGATAGTTTTGATGCTGGCCGCGGTACATGCATTTTGAATGCCCGCGCTACCCGCGGTGTAGTTGAGCATAGCGGGTACGCGTGCAAATGCGCTTAAACCAAAAATCAAACAAATGGTATTGGTTACGTTAGGCATGAGTACGCCTACGTTTTCATTTGCTTGGGTAATTTTGCTGGCAAGTTTGCCAAGTGCTAAGCTTTTTTTCAGCAGCTCTCCATAGTTTTCTTCTACTTGCCGCATGTCTTCTACTAATACAGTTTTACGACCGTAGGTTGAGATGGCATCTAAGAGTGCGGTGAATAGTGTGTTGATTTGAGTCGAGTAAAACAACATGTTTTGCATTTCACGGCGCATGGCTTCACCTGCGAGTCTGCGTCTTGTTTTAGCGTTTGGTGCTTGCGGCATCGCTATATGGCTTGTAGGCAAAATGGTAATGTTGACCTTAGGAAATAGCATTCTGGGGTGACTACCACTTAATCGGCTGAAATAAGAGCGTGCAGCACCATCAATGCGCACAGGTAAAATTGTGGCACCCGTTTTGGCGGCGACAAAACCTGGGCCTTCATAGACCTTCATCAGTGAGCCTGTGAGCGTAATGCGCCCTTCGGGAAAAATCACCACAGGTTGGCCTGCCTCAAGCAATTTAATGACTTTTTTCATCGCAAGTGGTGAGGTCGGGTCAACGGCCAAATAAGGCGTTAGCTTTAAAATTTGCCTAAATAGCCAGCTATTAAGTACCGTGGTATGCACTACAAATGTGGCACGTATAGGTAAAAACAAGCCCAATAATAAGCCATCTAAAAAAGATTCATGATTGGCGATAATCAGTAACTTGCCTTGCTTGGGGAGATTGGCAATGCCATTCACATCCACACGAAAAACAACGCGGCAAATGAGTTGTAAAAAGGAGGCGATCATCTGTGGTTCCTATTGGTTTTTGGAGTTAAGTTTCAGTTTCTATGTAGTGCAAAACGCGTTTTAAGGCTTCAGCAATGGCTTCAGTGTTAATCCAGAAAAAAACTTCTTTGCCAATTTTTTCTGAACTTAACACCCCCGCATGATGCAGCACTTTAATGTGGTGTGTGACTGCTGTTCTGCTTAAGGTGGTGGTTGAAACGATTTGCATAATGTTCAGTTTCTCACCTTTTTCAAAAGCAAGCAGAATGCGCTGTCTGTGCTCATCACCCAGCGCAATAAATATGGCTGCGGTATTTTTAAACTCTGCTGGAATATCTGCAATCGGCTTCATAACTATATAATTAGTTATTTAGTTCTGTGTGTCAAGTGTTTTTTAAGGTTAATTTAGGACAAAAAAATGGGCGCACTGGGCGCCCTGAGGTTGGAGGAGAAAATATGTCATCAAATACTTTCAATTAAATATAAGCAGTAATCATGCCAACTGTAAAAACATGTAATTCGGTTATTTTGGCCTAGTTTTGGTATGTTTTTAAGAAAAAAGTGTTTGTTCTTTATGCCATTTAACGAATTCTCATCATTTGAATGCACAAAAAAGGACACCGAAGTGTCCTTTTTTGTCATACCTCAAGCTTATTTACTAAGCATGGTAAGCACGTTCACCATGTTCTGTAGTATCTAAACCTTCACGTTCAGCTTCTTCAGAAACACGTAAACCAATTAGCACATCCACCACTTTAAGTGAAATAAAGGCAACCACAGCTGAAAGCACAATCGCTGTACCTACCGCATAGATTTGTGCAGTCATTTGAGCAGCAAAGTCGTAAGCAGCTACACCGTTGGCTACATAATCCACTACACCTGCGCCACCTAAAGCTGGGTTTACAAACACACCCGTTGCTAATGCACCAAAAATACCACCAATTGCATGCACGCCAAACACATCTAATGCATCGTCATAACCAAACATGTATTTAACTTTAGTGACAAAAATGTAGCATAGTGGTGAAACTAGCAAGCCGATGATAATTGCACCCATTGGACCAACAAAACCACATGCTGGTGTAATCGCTACCAAGCCAGCAACTGCGCCAGAAGCCGCACCCAACATAGATGGTTTTGATTTACCAAACCACTCAATAAACATCCATGATAATGTTGCTGCGCCTGTTGCAATCATGGTGTTAATTAAAGCTAAGCCAGCATAACCATTGGCTTCTAAGTTAGAACCCGCATTGAAACCAAACCAGCCCACCCATAGTAATGAAGCACCTACCATCGTTAATGTTAAGCTGTGTGGTGCCATTGACTCTTTACCGTAACCAATACGTTTACCTAATACGATACATGCTACCAAACCAGCAATACCCGCGTTAATGTGAACCACTGTACCACCAGCAAAGTCTAGTGCACCTTTACCCCACAACCAGCCTGCATTAGCAATCACCGTGTTAAGTGATTCAGCTGTTGTAATTGCGTCAGGACCATCCCAGTACCAAACCATGTGCGCCATTGGTAAGTAAGCGAATGTAAACCACAGCACCATAAAGGCAAGAATTGCAGAGAACTTCATACGCTCGGCAAAAGCACCAATAATCAAAGCTGGGGTAATTGCCGCAAATGTTAATTGGAAAGCAACGAATGTAAACTCAGGAATGTAAACACCTTTACTAAAAGTTGCCGCAATAGATTCAGGCGTAATACCCATCAAGAACGCCTTACTCAAGCCACCATAAAATGCCCCGCCGCCTGTAAAGGCAACGCTATAGCCATACACTGCCCACAACACGCCCATGAGTGAAAAAATCACAAATGTTTGCATCAATACAGAAAGCATATTTTTTTGACGTACTAAACCACCATAAAACAGTGCCAAACCAGGAATCACCATTAAAGTCACTAATACTGTTGAAATTAACATCCAAGCAGTATCGCCTTTATTGGGTACTGGTGCAGGTGCTGCAGCTGCTTCAACTGGTGCTGCTTCAACTGGTGTAACAACTGCCGCAGGTTCTGCTACAGGTGCAACTTCAGCTACGGGTGCTGGTGCCGCATCAACGACTGCCGCAGCCTCTGCTACTGGTGCTACTGCCGCATCTTCAGCAAATGTGTTGCTAGTAAAACCAAACCCAAGTGCGCTCACTAACGCAAATATCGAGAGTATTTTTTTCATGTCTATCCCCTTTTTATAGTGCTTCTGAGCCAGTTTCACCTGTACGAATACGTGTGACTTGCTCTAAATTAAACACAAAAATTTTGCCATCGCCGATTTTGCCAGTGGCTGCTGATTTCTCAATCGCCTCAACAACTTGGTCTAGCATGTTGTCATCAATCGCAACCTCTAGTTTGACTTTAGGTAAAAAATCCACCACATACTCAGCACCACGGTACAACTCAGTGTGCCCTTTTTGGCGACCAAAGCCTTTTACTTCTGTTACAGTAATGCCTTGAACCCCAATATTTGAAAGGGCTTCACGCACTTCGTCAAGCTTAAATGGCTTGATAATTGCGGATACAAATTTCATAAATACCTCCTAAATAAAGGCGGGATTATCCCGCCAAAACTGAATTAAAAAGTTTTTTGTACAAAAACGGTAAATTGATCATCACCTAAGTATTGCCCTGAAACATCTGTCCATGCAGATTTTTTAGCATTGGTGTCAGTGTAATAAGCACCTAAATTCACACCATTGCTCCATGATTTAGTCAAACCAACTTTGTAATCAGTGTAATTAAATACACTATTACCTTTACCATCAAAATCTTGACGACCAATATGTAAATTAGCTGTTAAACCTGTTTCACCAATTGGAATATTGGCATTTGCCTCTGCATACCAAGTACCATCTGCATTACGGAAACCCCATGCACCATCAGAAAGCACATAAGATACTTTGCCTGAAATCCATTTGTAGCCTAAGCTGCCGTAAATTTCGGTTGTTTCTGCCGCTTTAACCCCTGATACTTTGTCGCCTGGGTAAATATATTGCAATAAACCGATGTCATAGCTAATGCCTGTTTCACCAATTGCACTACGATAACCACCATAAACATCTAGCTCTAAACTAGAGTTATCGTAAACTTTTGCATCTTCTAACCAACTTACATTTGAAGCCCAAGCCCCTGCATAAAAACCGCTGGCATGTGAATAATCTACGCCACCTTGCAAGGCCATTTCTTCGCCTGTTTGTGTTAAGCCACGAAACACATATTGACTATATAAACCCACATTATATGCAACGGTATGCGGTGAAACTGGTGCTGCCGCTTCTTCTGCAAATGATAAAGTCGGCACTGCCAAAACACTTAGTACAGCCATTGATAATAATGATTTACGCATATTGAAAACCCCTTAATAAACAGTGAAAATCCACATAAGGCTTTAAGCAAGGGGCGTGCCAACAATTTAATTGTTTAAAATCAATAAGTTACTGTTTTTATCATGGAGATATATTTTGTATTAACGACAAATAATCTGCTAAACTACTACAAAATAATCAAGGTAAGCACTATGTTAGACAACACTAAAATTAACGAAATATCTAATAAAATCAAAGAAGTAGTAAATTCATCTCCTTTTGGGGATGTAGAAAAAAATCTCAATGCACTATTAAGGGGCATTCTCACCAAAATGGAGCTTGTTTCGCGCGAGGAGTTTGAAGTGCAAGCAGAGGTTCTTAGGAATACTCGAGATAAACTCACTCAGCTAGAGGCTAAATTAGCTGATTTAGAAGCTCAAGCCAAATAACATGTCACTCGCTGTGCTTTATAGCCGCGCCCTTAGCGGCATGGATGCTCCAGAGGTAGTGGTGGAGGTGCATTTAGCTAATGGCTTGCCGCAATTTGCAATTGTGGGCTTGCCCGAAGCAGAGGTAAAAGAAAGCAAAGACCGCGTACGCGCGGCCATTCAAACCGCTCAGTTTGAGTTCCCAGCGCGGCGTATTACCGTTAATTTAGCTCCTGCGGATTTACCTAAAGAAAGTGGGCGTTATGATTTACCCATTGCTTTGGGCATATTAGCGGCAAGTGGGCAAATTCCAACCGAGCCATTAGCACGTTATGAAATTGCAGGTGAGTTAGCACTTACTGGCGAGCTACGCCCTATTCGTGGTGCTTTAGCAATGGCATATCACATGCAACACACCTGTAATAAAACCAATGGCAAAAGTGCAAAACGCGCTTTTATTTTGCCGCAATTGAGTGCGCTAGAAGCTAGTCTTGTAAAAGATGCCATTATTTATCCTGCAAACTCTTTGTTAGAGGTGTGTGCACATTTAAGCGGACATACCGCGCTGCACCAATATGAAGCTACCGCGCAAGTACAAGCACTTGAATACCCCGATTTTAATGAAGTTAAAGGTCAAACTGCACCCAAACGCGCTTTAGAGATTGCCGCCGCAGGCAACCATAGCGTGCTGATGAGCGGCCCACCAGGTACGGGCAAAAGTATGTTGGCCAGCCGCTTTGCAGGTATTTTGCCTAGCATGACCGAAACCGAGGCTTTGGAAAGTGCCGCCATACAATCGCTTAATGGTAGCTATAAATTAGAAAACTGGAAACGCAGACCATACCGCGCACCGCATCACACCGCATCTGGCGTGGCTTTGGTGGGTGGTGGCGGAATTCCTCGCCCAGGTGAAATTTCACTTGCGCACAATGGCGTTTTATTTTTAGATGAATTACCTGAGTTTGACCGCAAAGTGCTTGAGGTACTACGCGAGCCGCTTGAAAGTGGACATATTACGATTAGCCGCGCGGCACGTCAGGCTGATTTTCCTGCGCAATTTCAGTTAATTGCCGCCATGAATCCCTGCCCATGCGGTTATTTAGGACATTTTAATAATAAGTGCCGTTGCACGCCAGACCAAGTTTCGCGCTATAAAGCCAAAATTTCTGGCCCATTGCTAGACCGTATTGATTTACATATTGAAGTACCCGCACTGAAAGAGGATGAGCTGACCAGTAAAACCGAAGCGGAAAATAGTGAGGTAATACGCGCAAGAGTTGAAGCCGCACGCCAATTGCAATTGCAACGCCAAGGCAAAGCCAATGCTGCATTAGGTAGCTTAGAAATAGACACACATTGCCAGCCTGATGATGCAGGCTTAACGCTACTCAAAACCGCCATTGCGCGGCTCAATTTATCTGCCCGCGCTTATCATCGCATTTTAAAAGTTGCTCGCACCATTGCAGATTTAGCAGGTGAAATGCATATTAAACCCGCCCACATTGCCGAAGCCGTGCAATATCGGCGCGGTGATACCAGCCAATAAATTGACATTCAGTATATGAAAAATTTACTTCACTTTGTTAAAAATCACCCCTCTGCGCTACTGTTATTAGTGCAGCTTGCGAGCATCATTATTCACCCCATTTTAGATGACGTTAAATTCAACCAAGCGATTTTCAGCTGTTTTAATGTGGCGGCACTTTCATTGGCGGTGTGGGTAGTTAATCGCAGCCCAGCGATTAACTGGGTGGCTTGGGTGTTAGCAGTCCCTGCGATTTTACTCACGCTTTTATTTGTGACCACTGCAAATGAACATTACTATATTTGGGCACAACTACTAGAAAGTGCCATGTATTTTTATACGGCTGCTGGGCTCATCTTGTATATGTTTAACGATGACATTATCACGCTGGATGAGCTCTTTGCCGCCGCCGCCACATTTACAGTGTTGGCATGGGGGTTTGCCCTGTTATATTCAGTTTGCCAATATTTTATCCCTGGAAGCATTACGGGCAGCATTAGCCCTGATGCACCACGCACGTGGTTAGAGTTAATTTATCTAAGCTTTTCAATTTTATCTAGCACTGGTTATGGTGATGTCATGATTGCCCATCCTGTCACGCGCATTGTGGGTATCTTCCAAATGTTTGTGGGCTTAATGTACATGGCTTTAATTGTTTCTCGTTTGGTTTCACTTACCACTACAATGAAAAAACATTAGCGTAAATTTCAGTTGATTTGACTTGGGTCAGCCCATCCAAATAAAAATTTTTGCACACCTAGCACAGACACAAATTAACGTAGTAAACTGAAATTGTTGAGCGTGTTTTAACCATTGAACGATGATTAAACCCTGCTAAACATTTATAAAAAGTTGCATGTTAAAGGAGCAAGTCATGAATTTACAATTAACGGGTCATCATTTAGAAGTAACCCCAGCATTGCGTGATTATGTCACAAACAAGTTAGCACGCATTAGCAACCATTTTGATCATGTGATCGATGTCAAAGTGACTATGAGTATTGAAAAGCTCGCCCAAAAGGTTGAAGCAACACTCCACGTACCTGGTAATGACTTACACGCTGAATGCCAAGATGAAAATATGTATAGCGCAATTGATATGTTGACTGACAAGCTTGATCGCCAAGTGCTTAAGCACAAAGAAAAACATGCTGATCATCACAAAGCCAATGGCGCAGTTAAGCACCAACAGCTTGGCTAATTAACACTTTTTTCAATTCATTATGGCTCAAATCAACGTAGCTGAGCTATTCAAACAAACCCGCCGTAAGCTCAAATTAAATTGGGTTGCTGGGCTTAACGGTGGGTTTAATACGCTCACAAGTGAAACCGTTACAAAACCCTCATTGGCTTTAATTGGTCATCTTAATTTTGTGCATCCAAATCGCGTTCAAGTGTTGGGTTGTGCTGAAATGGATTACCTACGAAGCCTAACAAACCATGAGGCGACACAAGCGATTCAAAATTTATTCTCAACGGATTTAGCCGCAGTGATTGTGGCCAACGATGAACATGTGCCAAACTCGCTCATCCTTGCCGCAAATAAACATACAGTTCCACTTTTTACCTCACCCATGCGTAGCCCAATGTTGATGGATGTATTGAGCCACTTTCTAGCGCAAGCGGTTGCGGAGTCTATTACTTTGCATGGTGTATTTATGGAAGTGCAAGGTTTTGGCGCACTAATTAAAGGCGATGCCGCCATTGGTAAAAGTGAACTAGCGTTAGAGCTTATTTCACGCGGACATCGTTTAATTGCCGATGATATGGTAGATTTTTTTCGCGTATCACCCGATTTGATTGAAGGTCGTTGCCCACCTTTATTACAAGATTTTTTAGAAGTGCGTGGGTTAGGCATTTTAAACATACGCGCTTTATTTGGCGATAACTCGGTTAAACCCACCAAGCCCCTAGATTTAATTATTCGGCTAGAAATGGCCGATAAGCTCGCTCCCGAACATTTAGACCGCTTGAGCATTAAAGCCCAACAAGAAGAAGTACTCGGCGTTAAAATTTCTAAAGTAAGTATTCCTATTGCCGCAGGACGCAATATTGCTGTATTGGTTGAAGCTGCGATTCGTAATCACATGCTTTTGTTGCGTGGCATTAACGCTACCAAGCAATTTATGCAACGCCAAAAGCGCGAAATGCAAAAACACGGGGCATAGCAAATTTATGCATAAGCACACCATTATTTTTGCGGTGATTTAAGTGTTAAAAACGCAACCCCACTGCGCCAACACCCGCGCTAGATGGCTTAAAAAGCCTTTTCTTAGCAAACCCTTTTATCCTTGGCTAGTTGATAAAGGCTCACTCACAGCACGTTTGCAAAAACGCTATCAACATTTTGCCGTTACGCCAACAATGATTCGATATGCAAAGTTAAAACACGATGAAGCCCATGTATTGCGTAGCCCCACTCACCAAGCAGCGTTGATACGTGAAGTGATTCTTATAGGCAATCAACAAGCCATTATCTTTGCGCATAGCGTACTCCCTCGTGCAAGCTTGCGTGGCATATGGCAAGGGCTTAATCGACTCGGTAACCAAGCACTAGGGGCTACTTTATTTGCCAACCCCAAAGTAAAACGCACTACATTGGTGTATAAAAAACTCTCTGCCAACCATGCCCTATATCAACAAGCAATTCAACATAGCACACAAGCCGCGCCCTACCTATGGGCGCGCCGCTCGATTTTTAGCTTAAACTGCGCTAACATTTTAGTGACTGAAGTTTTTCTTCCTCAATTATTACTTACGCCATCAACTCATGACCTTACAACAACTCAGCCATAAAATTAACACTTATGAGCGACTAATGCGCTTAGATAAGCCCATTGGCATTTTGTTACTGTTATGGCCAACGCTGTGGGCACTGCTCATTGCGGGCAACGGCAAACCTGATTGGATTATCGTACTCATCTTTGTGACAGGGGTTATTCTGATGCGCAGTGCTGGCTGTGTG
Source organism: Methylotenera sp. (assembly GCA_013140755.1). Lineage (GTDB taxonomy): Bacteria > Pseudomonadota > Gammaproteobacteria > Burkholderiales > Methylophilaceae > Methylotenera. The sequence continues at coordinate 21,464 of JABFSF010000070.1, forward strand.
ATCAATGATATTGCAGATAACCAATATGACCGCCATGTAGAACGCACACAGCACCGCCCCATTGCAAACCATGAAGTCAGCAAAAAAGAAGCGAGTATTTTAGTGGTGGTTTTGCTGCTATTAGCCCTAAGCTTAGTGAGCTTACTTAACCTTTACACGATTAAAATTTCAGTGATTGCACTTTTTTTAGCCCTCACCTACCCACTCACTAAACGTTTTTTTGCGCTACCTCAAGCCTATTTGGGCTTAGCGTTCGGGGTAAGCATTCCCATGGCGTTTGCAGCCATTAACGACTATATTCCACCCATCGCATGGGTGCTATTAGCCGCCAATGTGTGCTGGGCGATTGCTTACGATACGGAATACGCCATGGTAGATAGAGAAGATGACTTAAAAATTGGCATACGCTCCTCAGCCATTACCTTTGGGCGATTTGACGTTACCGCCATTATGCTGTGCTACACCTTAACATTAAGTTTATTAACCTATGTAGGCTACACCTTAAAAATGCACTGGGCATATTACCTAGGCCTACTCGCCGCCTGTAGCATTGCGTGCTACCACTACACCTTAATCAAAAATAGAGATAAAACTGGCTGCTTCAACGCTTTTTTAGGTAACCATTGGTTTGGATTAACCGTAGGCTTAAGCCTGTGTGCGCATTATGTGGTGCGGTAATGAGCAATTAAGCGCAAACAATCACTTTATCAGCGATTACTTCAGGCTCTAAAAAGCGCAAGTCTCGACTGGTTCCGATACCCCACCATCGGAATGCCTGATAAAATCGGTCTTAGTGCTGTAGTGCCTGATTGCTGGTTCCGATACCCCACCATCGGAATGCCTGATAAAATTGTAATGCTTGAGTGCATTACCTCCAGCTTGTTCCGATACCCCACCATCGGAATGCCTGATAAAATCACATTGACTTCTTAGTGGATGGTCACACGGTTCCGATACCCCACCATCGGAATGCCTGATAAAATTAGTATCGCGAGCTGTAGAACCTAGCACTTGTTCCGATACCCCACCATCGGAATGCCTGATAAAATGATGCTTGCGCTGGTACGCTCTCTGCTTCAGTTCCGATACCCCACCATCGGAATGCCTGATAAAATATTTAAAGTCTGCATCAAATTTACTATTTGGTTCCGATACCCCACCATCGGAATGCCTGATAAAATAGCTTGCCAGCCCTAAAGCCAGCAAGCCTAGTTCCGATACCCCACCATCGGAATGCCTGATAAAATAGCACAAGCTACATTGAACGGGAAAGGCTGGTTCCGATACCCCACCATCGGAATGCCTGATAAAATGTGACAAACACTTTATAGCTAGCAACGCTAGTTCCGATACCCCACCATCGGAATGCCTGATAAAATTGGCAAGACAAAAAAC
>JABFSF010000017.1 GCA_013140755.1 Methylotenera sp.
CGTATTACGCATTATGGCGGGTGTGGATAAAGAGTTTGAGGGCGAGGTGCAGTGACAGCCCAATATGAGTATTGGATATTTGCCACAAGAGCCGCAATTAGATCCAAATAAAACCGTGCGCGAAGAAGTAGAATCAGGTATGGGTGAAGTGATGGAGGCGCAAGCTAAGCTAGAAGCTGTTTATGCGGCTTATGCTGAGCCAGATGCAGATTTTGAAAAGTTGGCTGAAGAGCAAGCTAAGTGGGAAAACATGATTGCCGCCAGCGGTAGTGATTTAAGTACGCAGCTAGAAATTGCCGCAGATGCGCTGCGCTTACCAGCGTGGGATGCAAAAATTGGCCCACTTTCTGGTGGTGAAAAACGCCGTGTGGCTTTATGCAAATTATTACTCTCTAAGCCCGATATGCTGTTATTAGATGAGCCAACTAACCATTTAGATGCAGAATCAGTAGAGTGGTTAGAGCAATTTTTAGTGCGCTTTACTGGCACAGTGGTAGCGGTGACGCATGATAGATACTTTTTAGATAACGCCGCCGAGTGGATTTTAGAATTAGACCGTGGGCAAGGCATTCCATGGAAGGGTAACTATTCAAGTTGGTTAGACCAAAAACAAGCGCGTTTAGCTTTAGAAGAAAGCCAAGAATCATCACGCCGTAAAGCACTGAATACAGAGTTAGAGTGGGTGCGCCAAAACCCCAAAGCGCGCCAAGCCAAGAGCAAATCGCGTATTGCACGTTATGAAGAGTTGGCGAGTGCCGAATATCAAAAACGCAATGAAACGCAGGAAATTTTTATTCCCGCTGGTGAGCGATTAGGTGACCAAGTAATTGAGTTTAACGGCGTGAGTAAAGCGTTTAAAGATCGTTTATTGATGGATAATTTAAGCTTTACCATCCCTGCTGGTGCCATTGTTGGCATTATTGGTCCAAATGGTGCGGGTAAATCCACCCTATTTAGAATGATTACAGGGCAAGAAACCCCCGATAGCGGCGAAGTTAAAATCGGCCAAACCGTCAAGCTTGCTTATGTTGACCAAAGTCGCGATGTGTTGAGTAATGAAAAAACGGTGTTTGATGAAATTGCTAATGGCTCAGATATTTTAACAGTAGGTCGTTATGAAACGCCAAGCCGCGCTTATATTGGGCGTTTTAACTTTAAAGGTGGCGACCAACAAAAAATTGTAGGTCAGCTTTCAGGAGGGGAACGTGGTCGCTTGCACTTAGCAAAAACCCTGATTTCAGGTGGTAACGTATTGCTGCTAGATGAACCTTCAAACGACTTAGATGTAGAAACCTTGCGTGCGCTAGAAGATGCCTTGCTTGAGTTTGCAGGCAGCGTGCTGGTGATTTCACACGATAGATGGTTTTTAGATAGAATCGCTACGCATATTTTGGCGGCGGAGGGTGACTCACAATGGACATTCTTTAACGGCAATTATCAGGAATACGAACTTGACAAGAAAAAACGACTTGGTGAAGAAGGCGCAAAACCCAAGCGGATACGGTATAAGCCAATCACAAGGTAAAGTATGGCTTGAATCTAGAAAAAGCAGTTAGCCACAGAGGAAAAATGTTCTCTGTAAACGCTGTGGTTTTGAACTACTTTTTTAAAGGTTGAAGTGATTTCTCGCTTATAAAATAAAAAACCGCTCGATACAATGAGCGGTTTTTATTAGCTTAAAGTGACTTAAGGTTGTTTTACACACTTGCCAGACATTGCCGCATTGCTAGCACCTACGGTGTCGTCTTTAGCTTCCATAAATTCTAATTCTGCAATATATGGCAAGCCAGTAGCGGTGGTTGCCATTTTAGTTGGGGAAGTTAATGTATAAGAAGTAAAGCTAGGTAGGCAGCCCGCATTACCAGCAGTGTTAGTTTCCGCTGAGTCAATATCCCAAACATGTTTTACTAACCCACGTTTGTTTCTAGCTACAAAGTAAGCACTGGTCTCTGTATTGAGGTCATAAGTACACATAAGACCTGTACTTGCGGCGATAGTGAGTTGTAAAAAGCCAGCACTATATTTGCCCTTTTTACTGCTAGCAGGGTTAGAAGCCGAAGTAGGCGCGGCTTTTAAATCGCCCATTCTTGCTTTAAAGGTTGTACCATCGGCAAAGACACCTTCAAAATTGCAAGTATATGCGCCCGCATTGATGACTAAAGCACGGCTAGCCGCAGAAATGTCATAGGGGTGTGCTGGCACTGAAGGAACATCGTTTGCAATAATATAGTCAATATCTAACTGTTTAGATGGATTAAAATAAGGACCAACAGCAAATGCCGTTAAAGGCAAGCATAGTGCTACAGCTAATAAGCTTAATTTATGTTTCATGTTATTTTTACTCCCTAATGGTTAAGTACAATTAGCGCATGATGAGTAGTCAAAATGCGCCCTGTACGTGGACTGATTATACTTTACATATCTTTACAATTCAATCCAGTACAGTGTTGGGGTGGTTTAAATATCTAAATTATTTCAATGACATACGCTGCATGGTCGTGTCTTTATCAATCAATTTGTGTTTAAGAGCCCCAACGATATGAAGCACAATCATTAGAAACAGTACGGTGCCAACGATTTCATGAATTTCTTTGAATAAATCACGACATTCTTTGTTGTCTAAGCCGCTGATTAAGTCCATGCCAAACCATAGCACGCCATATTTGCTGTTAATCGCCATAATCAAGCCGCTTAAAGGCATGGCTACCATCAATACATAAAGCAGGTGATGTACGCCTGTTGCGAGCTTGCTCTCCCATGCTTTGTATGAGGTGAGCATGGCGGGTGGGCGGTGGGTGATACGCCAAAATACACGCAAGGCAATTAAAGCAAGCAAGGTGACACCGATAGATTTATGCAAATTAAAATAAAAGGCCCTAGGGCTGATTTCTTCAGCCGTTTGCCAGCTATAAATGCCTAAGTTAAATAAATCAAAAGCAGATTGTTTGGCGGCTTCTTTAGGTATTTCATCCATAAACCAGCCTAGTGCAAACATGGCAAAAAGCCCAAGGGCAATTAACCCGTGCAAAATAATGGCGACTTTGGTATAACGTGTTGATGTTTGATTCATAATCGTATCCTGTTAAATTTAAGAGTGTTGCTGTGTGACCTGCATCACAGCAAATAGTGCCATATCAGAACATTATTCTAATCTGTATTTTATACGCTAAGGAAAAAATCATGCGTAATTTGATGATAATCATGAGCATGTTGGCAACGATTGGCTGCCAGCATTTAAATGCTGCGCCAAGCCATACTGACAGTTTTGCAATTGAGGCTGTGGGTGATGGTATTTACGTGCATCATGGCGAGCATTTAGATATTGATACAGGTTACCAAGGCGATATTTGCAATATCAGCTTTATTGTGGGCAGCAAGGGCGTAGCCGTCATTGATACGGGTGGTAGCTTAAAAGTGGGCAGACATTTGCGTGAGGCCATTCGTAAAGTAACGCCATTGCCAGTGCTTTATGTGATTAACACGCATGTACACCCTGACCATATTTACGGCAATGCGGCTTTTTTAGCCGATAATCCTGTGTTTGTGGGGCATGAAAAATTACCTAATGCGATGGAAACACGGCGTGAGGCGTATGCAAAATTAAATGCAAAGCTGCTGGGTGAAGATGCAAAAGGGAGTGATTTAGTTAAACCTACGCTGACTGTAAAAAACACCTTAGCCCTTGATTTAGGCGATAGATTATTGCATTTTACCGCGCACCCCACAGCGCATACCAATACCGATATTTCTTTAATTGATAATAAAACGGGTACTTTATTCACTGGCGATTTATTATTTATTGAACGCACGCCCGTGGTTGAAACCGACATTAAAGGCTTAATTGCTGAGCTAGAAAAACTCAAACACAGTGACGCAAAACAAGTGGTGCCAGGACATGGCCCAGTGACGAAGCAATGGTTAGAAGCTCTTAATCGGGCGCAACATTATTTCAACCTATTGCTTGCAGATGTTCGTGCTAGCATTAAAAAAGGTGAGAGTATGGAAACCGCCATGGATACAGCGGCAGCGGGTGAAAAAGATCAGTGGAAGCTATTTGAGATTGCTAACCGTCGCAATGTGAATACGGTTTATCCTGCACTTGAGTGGGAGTAGCCGTTAGCGTCGCTCAATCCTTCGGCACACGCCATAAATACCAGCTAGCAATACTACGGTAAGGATGCCAAGCCTGAGCGATTTTTTGCATTTCTTTGCGCGTAGGTGCAGTGGTGAGTTTTTTTAAACGTTTATAGCCTTCCACAATGCCTAAGTCATCGGCAGGCAAAACATCTATGCGCCCTAGCGTAAAGATTAACAGCATTTCCACTGTCCATTGACCAATCCCTTTAATCACCACTAAACGTTCAATCAGGGCTTCATCGCTCATGGCATTGGCTTCTTGGCGTGTTGGCACCAAACCAGTGCGTGCGCCTGTTGCAATGGCTTGTATGGTTTCAATTTTTCTACCTGAAAATCCAACAGCGCGTAAATCATCAAAAGGTGCTGATGCTAACTTTTCAGGGGTAGGAAAGCCCCCAAAAAGCACAGAGAGTTTGGCTAAAATTGCATTGCCTGCTTTGGTGCTAAGTTGTTGGTACGCAACCGCGCGGACTAAAGCTTCATAAGGTTGCTGTTGAGAAAGGGCTTCTAGGTTGCAAACACCAGTTTTGTGAATGAGTAATGCCCAATCATCATCAATGGCACTTAAAAATTGAATGGCTTGATGAACTGTATTCAACGCTAGGTTTTTTGTAGTTAAAGGTTTAATAAAATTTTAATTTTTGATTTAATTCTTCTAAAAGCTTGACTAAGCACATTGCCCTCTAAATGGTAATGTTTATGCAATGGCTGTTTGACTTCCCAATTAACGGTAACGCCTGCTGGAAAAGTGACCAAGTCGCCTTTGCCAAAGCGCGTGCTTACGCCACAACAGGTGGTAACTTCACATTCGCCTTCTAAAATATAGGCGATTTCTTGTTCAGGAAAAGTCCATGAAAACACGGAGACTTCTTTTTGCCAAGTTGGCCATTTAGAAACATTTAAGCTTGTTAAACGCGCTTGGCTGGGATTGTTTTCAACGGTAATTTGACTCATATAATGCCCTTTAAAAAAGTTAAATTGTATTTTAACTGATTGGGAGGTAAAGTTGCAGACAATACTAGAGTACTCTTAAAGTACTTAAACGTCTTTTTTGAGTGGTGTTAGCAATGCAGATAAACCATTATGGTCAATTTCTTGCAT
>JABFSF010000151.1 GCA_013140755.1 Methylotenera sp.
ATCGTCACAATCACCGAGTTTTCAACTTCTTTAGAAAGCTGCAATGCCGTGTAAAGTGCGACGCCACTTGATACTCCAGAAGAAATACCCTCTACTGTAGCAAGTTTACGGGTCGTGTTTTCCGCGTTATATTGATTCACATAACGCAGCTCATCCACACGCTTAGCGTCATAAATACTTGGCAAATATTCTGTGGGCCATTTGCGAATACCAGGAATTTGGCTACCTTCTTCAGGCTGCACACCAATGATTTTGATATTGGGGTTTTGCTCTTTCAAAAAGCGTGAAGTCCCCATAATCGTGCCAGTAGTACCCATGCTGGAAACAAAATGCGTCACTTTGCCTTGCGTATCGCGCCAAATTTCAGGACCTGTGCCTTCATAATGCGCCAACGGGTTATCCATGTTTCCAAACTGGTCAAGCACTTTACCTTCACCTTCTGCTTGCATTTTCATGGCCACATCGCGCGCCAACTCCATGCTACCATCCTTGGGGGTGAGCACCAACTCTGCACCATAGGCTTTCATACTCTGGCGGCGCTCAACACTTTGATTTTCAGGCATCACCAAAATCATTTTATAACCACGCATCGCTGCAACCATTGCCAGTGCAATACCTGTGTTGCCACTGGTTGCCTCAATCAGCGTATCACCAGGCTTAATATCGCCGCGCACTTCAGCACGTGTAATCATGCTATACGCAGGTCTATCTTTAACCGAACCCGCAGGGTTATTGCCTTCTAGCTTAAGTAGAATGGTATTACTCGGGTTAGGATTCATGCGTTGTAATTTTACGAGCGGCGTGTTACCTACAGAATGGTCTAACGTTTTATACATACTTACTTTCTGTTCAAATACGCTAAATAAACCGCGTAAACCCCAAACCCAATAAACGCCAGCAATGCCATTTGTGGAATAGTTAAGCCAAGCAATGTCCAGTCAATCGCCGCACAATCACCTGTGCCTTTGAATACCAAGCTTAATGCTTTTTGCAGAGGGAAGTTTTCAAACATATAATCAAAACCTACGCCACAGCTAGCTTCCATGGTTTCACGGTGTGCTTGTATCCACCAATGCCGCATAGCCCAGCCAGCCCCCACCATGGCAGCGACCACTTGCAAACCTGCAAACATTTTTGGGTGTTTGTTCACAACTCCCGCAATTAGAAACAGCACCCCAAGCGACATAAATACAATACGTTGGGTAATACACAGCGGGCACGGGTCTAAGTTGTAGGTAGTTTGTATCCATAAGGCTAAACCAACTAGGCCAAAGCAGGCAACAAAGCCAATTAAATAGCCGCTTCTACCACCGAATAGTTTTTTAAACATGCTTTAAATCCTTTGCTTAAATTCGTCATAGCAGTGTAAGCTGGTATGACGGTAGTTTGGTACGCTTTTTCAAAACTCACTTATAATGCCGCTACACACATTGTAATAGATAACCCAGCATGACTGAACTCAGTTTTACTACGCCTAAACAAATTCTGACTGTCAGTGAGCTAAATCGTTTAACCCGAGAACTACTTGAACAGGCTTTTCCGCTATTTTGGGTATCGGGTGAAATCTCAAACCTCACCCGTGCTGCTAGTGGACATTGGTATTTTTCGCTGAAAGATGCAAGCGCACAGGTGAAATGTGTGATGTTCAAAGGGCGTAATAGTTATGTAGATTTTACCCCACGCGAGGGCGATAAAATTGAAGCGCGTTGTACCGTTACGCTTTATGAAGCACGTGGAGATTTTCAGCTCACCGTTGAGTATGTGCAACGCGCAGGCTTGGGAGCGTTATTTGAAGCGTATGAAAAACTTAAAAACAAATTAAGTGCTGAAGGCTTTTTTGATGCGGCTTACAAGCAAGAGATTCCCAAGAATCCCAGCACCATTGGCATTATTACCTCGCCTGATGCTGCGGCTTTGCATGATGTTTTAACCACGCTTAAACGCCGCAACCCAAATGTTAAAGTGATTATTTATCCAAGTCCCGTGCAAGGCAAGGGCGCGGCAGAGCTACTTGCCAAAGCTATTCGCACTGCTAACCAACGTGAAGAAGTGGATACACTGATTATTTGCCGAGGCGGCGGTAGCTTAGAAGATTTATGGCAGTTTAACGAAGAAATTGTCGCCCGCGCGATAGATGACTCAGCGATTCCCATTATTAGTGGCGTGGGACACGAAACAGACTTTACTATTTGTGATTTTGTAGCTGATGTCCGCGCTGCCACACCTACAGCGGCAGCAGAGCTAGCAACGCCCTCGCGCGATGCGCTTTTAAATGCGCTCAAGCAATGTGCCATACAACTCGCTAAAAATATGCAATTGGCTTTAAATCAACAGGCACAATCGCTAGATTATTTATCACGCAGGTTAAGTTCGCCGACACAACTCATTGCGCAACATCACCATACTCTTTTGCAATTAAGTCATCGCCTCAACATCGCAACCCAACAACAATTGCAACACAAACAACAGCAACTGAATGCACTGCAACAAAATTTAACGCACCTCAACCCCCAAGCGGTACTCACACGTGGCTATGCTTTTGTTCACAATCAATTAGGCATGATGATTTCAGCAAGCGAGCAATTACATCTTGGCGATGAGATAACGCTTACATTAGGACATGGTACTGCCAATGCAAATATCACCAAAATAATCTCATAAATTAAAGTACAGTCTAAATATTCAAACAAGAAAACGTTGGTTAAGTGTTCAACTTGAGTGATAATAATAAACTTGTCTATTTAAACCCTTATTTAAATGTCATCCACCACAGGTAGTAAACCTAAACTTTCCGCACTCACACTCGCTGCATTAGGCGTGGTTTTTGGCGATATTGGCACTAGCCCTTTATATACCATTAAAGAAGTTTTCTCAGTCGGGGCGCACCCCGTCCCCCTCAATGAAGTCAATATGTATGGCATTTTATCGCTCATTGTTTGGGCGTTAATTATGGTGGTGTCAGTTAAATATGTGGCGTTTATTATGCGCGCAGATAACCGTGGTGAAGGTGGCATTATGGCCTTGCTCGCCCTTGCTAGCCGTAATACCGCAGGCAATGTAAATAAGCAGCGATCCATTATGCTACTAGGGATATTAGGCGCATGTATGTTTTATGCGGATGGCATGATTACCCCTGCTATTTCAGTGCTCTCTGCCGTTGAGGGTTTAGAAGTCGCAGCCCCTATACTACATCCGCTGATTCTACCTATCACATTAGTCGTATTGTTTGTTTTATTTTGGGCACAAAGCAAAGGCACCGCATTGGTCGGTGCTTTTTTTGGCCCCATCATGTTGCTTTGGTTTGGCACATTGGCTGTTTTAGGCATAGGCGGCATTATTCATCACCCTGCCATACTTAATGCGCTTAATCCAATTTATGCTATTCAGTTTTTTCAAACCAGTCCTTGGATTGCATTTGTCGCCCTAGGTGCAGTAGTACTTGCGGTCACTGGAGCTGAAGCGTTATATGCAGATATGGGGCATTTTGGGCGCTTTCCAATCCGCTTAGCTTGGTTTGGCTTTGTTTTACCTGCACTTATTCTTAACTACTTTGGTCAAGGTGCACTGGTATTAGCACACCCAGAAACTGTTAAAAATCCCTTTTATTTATTAGCACCCTCATGGATGCTATATCCCTTGATTATTTTGGCAACATTAGCCGCAGTTATTGCCTCACAAGCGGTGATTACAGGCGCATTTTCTGTCTCGCGCCAAGCCTTACAGCTTGGATTTTTACCCCGTATGCATGTGGAACACACTTCAGAAAGTGAAGAAGGGCAAATTTATATGCCCCGCGTCAATTGGGGGCTAATGCTCGCTGTGATGGTGCTGGTGTTAAGCTTTAAAACCTCAGGCAACCTAGCTGCCGCTTACGGGCTCGCGGTAACAGGCGACATGGTCATTACCACCTTATTAGCAGGCATTGTTTTTCACCATATCTGGGGTTGGAGCAAACTACGCACGGGGGCACTGGTGATTTTATTCTTAACCTTTGATATTGCGTTCTTTAGTGCCAACGTGCTTAAAATCCCCGATGGCGGATGGGTACCATTGATCTTAGGTATTGTGATTTTCACCCTTATGCTCACTTGGAAAACAGGACGTTCTTACCTATATCTCAGACTTAAAAATGATGCCATGGCCTTAGACCCTTTTATTGAAGCCATCGGCGCACATCCACCTACACGCGTACCAGGTGCAGCCGTATTTATGACACCCAATTTAGAAGGTGTACCTCATGCTATGTTGCATAATCTCAAACACAATAAAGTGTTACATGAAAAAGTCGTTGTTTTAACCGTAAAATTTACCGACTTCCCCCACACATCGCTTGAGGAGCGTGTCACGGTTGAAACACTACCGCATGACTTTTACAAAGTCACCGTGCAATATGGCTTTAAAGACGAACCTGATTTACCTAGGGATTTGTCGCGCTGCGCAGAACAAGGCTTAGTGCTGGACACAAGCGACACTTCATTTTTTATCGGCAAAGAAATCTTAATCGCCAAAGGCTCTACAGAAATGTCATTTTGGCGTAAAAAAATATTTATCGGCCTATTTAGAAGTGCTGAAACCATTACCAACCAGTTTAAACTGCCCCCAAACCGTGTAGTTGAATTGGGTTCACAAGTCACTTTTTAACCAAGTTTTTTATTTTTTACGTCTTTAAAGCGCATCTTTGTCATGCGCTTTATTTTTGGGCGATTGCTTTGTTTGAGTTAAAATAGCACCATCATTTATTTAACCCTTTTTTTTGATTAACTTAGAGACTCTTATGGATTCACGTCAAAGCATTATTGAAGCCGCGTTTGAAGACCGCGCAAACATCAACCCAGCCAACGCATCTACCGAAATCAAAGCTACCGTTGCTTCTGTACTCGCTGATTTAGATAGCGGCACATTGCGCGTAGCTAGCCGTATTGGCGACACCCAACAATGGGAAACACATCAATGGCTGAAAAAAGCCGTATTGCTTTCGTTCCGCTTGAAAGACAACGAGATCATGGATGATGGCGTGACCAAATACTTTGATAAAGTGCCGCCAAAATTTGCTGGCTATTCTGAAGAAGACTTCAAAGCTGGCGGCTTCCGTGTTGTGCCTAACGCGATTGTGCGCCGTGGTTCATTTATCGGCAAAAATGCAGTATTGATGCCATCTTATGTCAACATCGGTGCTTATGTGGGCGA
>JABFSF010000123.1 GCA_013140755.1 Methylotenera sp.
ATGTATATTATGTTAAATTATATATGAAATTTTGGTCTTTACTTAATCCCAAGGCTGTTGGAATCGATGGCCCGCAGCCAGCTACGGCCTCGGCGATTAGGCTGGTTTGCCATTTCAGCAAATAGACCATTAAGACCGCCATATGGCTTTCCCATTCCCTGAGTTTTCTATCTCTTCTATCAAGTTGGTTACGTCCAAGTCAGCTAAACGCCCCGCCTTGGGCAATGCGGCCTGATCTTGTGTCCAGCGGTAAAATCCGTGTTCGTAGCTAACGAGACTGTGAAAGTATTCAAAACGCCAGTTTGCCCTATGTTTGCCACATCGGCAATAATCAAAAAACTAGACTAACACCAAAACTTTATTTGAAAACTTAGCCCATTTACCCCGATGGGCTTGTGATTGGCCGCTTTACCTGAAAATTTGGGTGTTTAGCCCCCCCCTATTTATGCGCACGCCAAAATATCCGCCTTCTTTTCACTGAGTTGGATATAAGGAAGCAGTATTGGAGTATGACCCCTTTGATTATTCCGAAATTTGGCAAAAATAGGATTTTCGACTACCAAAAATCAATAGCTTACAGGTCTGTTCCCGCTGGTTTTAGTGATTTTTGGCAATACTTTCACTGTCTCTATCGGCGAATCCACCCTACATTCAAACGCCTTACGCGTTCTATCGCTCACCACATCCTACCACCCTGCCAACTTAAGCTTTATTTAACTTAATAATCAATGAGATGGAGTCAGTGTGGTCTGGCCCCTTTGATTGTGTGACCTCTTTGATTTCTACGGTAGCCTGCGCCCAATTGCTTTTTGACTATTCAATAGATACCTAATAGACTGTGGAATCATCATTTACTAGGAGTAATCGCTATGCGCAAAGAAGTACAAATGTCCATAAAAATGGAATCAGAATTGAGAGATCAATTCGTAGCTGTTGCAGCTAGTAACCATCGCCCTGCCGCTCAAATTGTACGGGAATTGATGCGGCTTTACATCGCTCAGCAACAACGCCCAAACCAAGTAACAATTGCCGCGATGAATGAATTGGAACAAGGTAAGGGTATGCGATTTGCTTCTGTAGATGAGCTGTTTAAAGACTTGGAAATTTAATGTGCGTAAGCCAATTCGTTCCAGTCAATTCAAGCGGGATAAAAGTTGCCCAGAAGCGTGGTAACGACATGAATAAGCTAAGGGTGTTACTTCTGTTGTTAATTGAAGAAAAAGAGCTTCCCTCAGAATACATGGATCACCCTCTTAAAGGCGACTGGATTAGTTATCGAGACTCGCACCTCGAACCAGATTGGTTATTAATCTATCGTATTTCAGGCAACGATTTGTATCTTGCAAGAACAGGCAGTCATGCTGATATTTTTGGCAATTAACCCGTTTGGCGGATTCGCCGCTAGGCAATCCACCAAACGCTCCCATGCTTGTTATCGCTAGCGGGCTTTTAGCATCGTCTTTTGCTTACAGCGCGTTGCCCAATGTAGCAACATCGCGTCAAAAGGGTAGATTGCCTTGCGGCGAATCCACCCTACATTCTAACGCCTTACGCATTTGAACGTTGAGTTAGGCGCAATTTGTTCGTATAAAAATTCAGGCGCAAAATCTGCACCATTAGCCCATGATAAAGTGTGTCCTACTAATTCAAAGGACTTGAAAAACTCTTTATTTTTTAATGGTTCAAATATCTGACCATAAAGTTCTGAAGCTAAATCAACTTCACCTTCTGTACCGTCATTAAATGACAGCCAAACTTTGTATTCACCACAATATCGTGCATTTGTAACATGAATAAACATAACTCTATTCCAAAGGTTCAATCTTAGATAAAGGCTTTCTATCAATAGCAGCTTGCCAGTTAGCCATTAATTCATCTTGGTGAAGTACATACCAATCAAGAACAGCATTTAATGCTCTTCTTGGAAACCTCCCTGTAACAACTCCTGTTTGAATATCTACAGTAATTTCGTATTCGCCATATTCTGCGTGAAAATGCGGTGGAGCGTGTTCACGAAGATACATGCGTATGATTATTCCTAAAAAGCGACTAATTTCAGGCATTGGTTATTTTCAAAGTTTTTGCTGTTAAATAAAATATCTAACGAATCAATAGTGTTTTACTCGAATGATTTGTCAGTTATTCAGTCCATCGATTTCTGTATTTCTTGTTCAACTTCGCCCTAACTTCTTTGTTTGTACTTATTCAGTCCCCCTCCTTTTTAAGGAGGGGTTAGGGGAGGTTTTATTGAATAACCCCCCTCAATCCCCCCTTTTCAAGGGGGGAGGTGAATAAGTACCTTTGTTTTTAAATGTGACGAAAGTTATAGTATTTTTTGTACATAGCCCGAAGGGTGGTTTCGCCGATAGGCAAACCGCCATGCCAAATGCGGCAGCAACGCTCTAAAAAGGTGGATTGCCTATCGGCGAATCCACCCTACATTCAAACGCCTTACGCGTTCTATCGCACACCACATCCTACGACCCTGCTAACTTAAGCTTTATTTAACTTAATAATCAATGAGATGGAATAAATGGAGTCTGACCCCTTTGATTTTGACTCCTTTGATTTTATAGTTATTTAATTTACTCTGACCCCAGTTATTTTAATTTACTCTGACCCCAGTTATTTTTACTCTGACCCCAGTTATTTTTAATTTACTCTGACCCCAGTTATTTTAGGCTTGAATAAATTCATTGAGTCTGACTCAGTCGAGAAATGATCTCACTGCAAACAACATCAGAAAGTTCAGAGGAACTCTTTGAGTCGCTGCGTATGATATACCACCCATGTTCTTTTGCTAATTTATCAAATTGACTTGTAGACATTACATGCTCGTCAAAATCTTTAATTACTTTACTATCAAGTTGACGATTTCTTCCGTGCGCACGTTGCCATGATATATCTGGAGCACATGTTACTGCAAAACAAATATCGGCAATCATAACGCCAGCATTAATGTTCTCGTTGATTATATTGTTTATATCGATATATTTTCTAAATACAGCATCTGATGGATACCATCTGTCAATTAGTATAATGTCTGCCAACGAATTACGCATTTTTTCTTTACTTATAAACACTCTACCTTGTTTGTGCAGCATAGCTATTTTTGAGTCACTTGCGCTACTTGGCGAAGCCTTTAGCTCTTCATACGCTAATTTTATGGATTCCCCTAAATACGCTGACATTAAGTCTTTTTCAATAAAAACATCGACGCGGTAGCCTCCAGAGCGTAAATTTTCTGCTACAAGCTGAAGTAGCGTAGTTTTACCGACCCCCTTAGGCCCATCAAATGTTATCAGTAATGACATTAGTGCTCTCGATTTTAATAGGTTGGTTTTTGAGTGATTGATTTCTATATATGGTTAAACCAACACATCCATTTTCGTGTGCGTGCAGTATCCATTTCTTGATTTCATTAACTGAAGTGGTATTTGAGCAGTTGACTGTTTTTGTGATACCGCAATCAATGCTAGATTGAAGTGCCGCCTGTACGTTAATCTGGACTTCACCTGATAAATCCAAAGCAGTTGGGCATAGATCAGCTATCGCGTCACCAGCAATTTGCCGTAGGGTTTCACCACGCGCTAGCCGGCTTGCAGCATCGACAGGATTAATTCCATTTTCAGACAGCAATAATGATATAATAGGATCTAAACATGAAATATCTTGATCAATCACGCGCTGGTTTATCATGTGGGAGTATAACGGCTCAATCCCACACGATGTGCCTGCAATGAGCGCGATGGTTGCTGTTCCTGCAATTGCGGTTAGATTTGCATTACGACGAGCAGAGCCATGTTCTGGTTTCCAGGCTGGATACGTCCCAAGGATATTCGCTAATCGTTCAGATTCTGCTTTTGCCGACTGGTACAGTATTCTGCTAATGTTCCGTGCAAATTGAATGCTTTCTTGTGATCCATACGGTAATCCTAATAAAATTAGCGCGTGGGCAAACCCCATAATACCCACCCCAATTTTTCGTGTGGCTAATGTATTTCGCCGTATTTCATCACTTGCATGTGTTTGAATGTCGTGCATTCCATCAAGCATTCGAACACAAAGCCCAACGCATTTTTGAAACTCATCCTCATCAAAACTACGCATTTGTCCATTGCGTGAGCTTACAAATGAAGTCAAATTTACAGAGGCCAATAAGGCGGACTCATCAACTGCCAAAGGAGCTTCACCACAAACATTTGCAGCAAATGGAGTATTTTCTGTGTGTGATATTTGTCTTATCCGATCTGGAAATATAATGCCAGGTTGACCGGTTGTGTAAATTTTACGAACAATATTATCAAATTTTTGTTGTGATATTTTTCCATTTCTCAGTGAGAGCATAAATTCATCGGTCAAAGCAACATTCATATTTGTCACTGCCAGTGTGCCCGCGAGATTAAGAAATTTATCCAGATCTCCACTAATCGGTAGCGTCACTGCGTTACTTGCTGGACGTGGGCGGCCGCTTTGATGAGCGCATGTGTCTTGATCTATTAGTTTTATTATATCAATAAAATTTGTTTCTTTCCCACTTAGTGAGTAACCAACGCCACCCATTCCATCATGAATAAATCTAAATTCTTTAAGTACAGTTGAGATCGGTTTGCTTACATCAACTGCGAAGCATGCAAAAACTCGTGGTTCTGCATCAGAACAGTTCACCAGTAATGGACTATTAGGAAGCATAAGTCCATGCTGCATCGCATGTGCCAAATGTGATAAAAATGGATTGGAATTTACATCGTTTCTTGAGTTTTCAACCGATTCCACTAATTTACAAACTCGCTGAACCAAGCCTGGCCAGCCATTTTCTTTAAACCGATGAAGAATTCTTTCTGAGAGAGCCGGTGCAAATGGGCTTTCACCAAGTAGAAAGGAATATTTGTGCAAATTTTCTTCAATCATTTTAACAAGTGCTTTCGGTTGTATGAGTATTGTATTTAATAATAATTGCTTGATTTTAAGAGAGCGCAGAGCCGCAAGATAATTTTTAAGCGCATTTTCCTAACGTAGAGCTAAGGGGCGTGCCGCTCACGGACGCCAAGCGAAGCCCCAATGCTTGATAAAATAAAAAACTACAAAACCGCCACAAGGCGGCACGTCCCATTGAGCGCCATGTTAGGCAAGCAG
>JABFSF010000006.1 GCA_013140755.1 Methylotenera sp.
ATTTGAATCCTTATTCGTTCAAGAAAATTAATATCTTTTGGATCTTTTTTATTATCCGCTTTTAATACACCCTTAATATATACAATATTTACATCTTCACTGGCAGTGGCAGCTTGAGTAGCAAAAGAAGTCATTACAAAACACGGAAAGCTATTTCTAATCTTAAGAAAATCAGTCACTAACTCCATCCCATTGTATGGGACGTTATAACCCAATTCTTTGATATGCTCATTTAATTGAAAATCACTAATCACAGCATCTGGGGTTTCCTCAAAGACCTTTATAAGCATTTCTTCGAGGGTTTGAGTCGGCAGTAAATGCTTAACTTCAAATAAACTTTCAGAGTCTTTCATTTCAATAAAGTCTTTGAACTCATCAGCATCTTCTTGCTGTTCGTCTATATATACCAGCTTGTACTTTGCCATTTTATAAAGCCTTATATTTATGAGGGAATGACATTCTTAAACCAAACCCATTATCAGGATAAAGTAACTTTACTGTTCCATCATTTTCTTCTACGACAGACTTGATAATCCACATTCCCAAACCCGTTCCGATCTCATCACCAGATGAATTGAGTTTAGTTGTAAATAATGGTTGAAATATTTTTTCTGGATTATCGATATCTTTACTCAACCCTGGTCCAGTATCTCTATATTCAATAGATATTTCTTTTGAGTCAGCAACGCAAGAAATATATACTTGTCTAGCGTCATTTGTCTTTGAAAATAAAAAAGCATCGATAGAGTTAACTAAAAGATTACTGAAAATACTATCGAAATCGATCTCGAAAACCCGCATTACTACATCTTGCGGCACATCAACATGAAGCTTGATTAACCGATCTTCCAACGCAGAATCCCAGTCCATCTTAAATTGATCAAAATAATTTTTTAGATTTAGTTGCTCGCGCTTACGTTTATCTTTCCGTGTAAAACCTAAGGAAAAGTTCAGCCAATTTTTGATTTTAAGATCTTGCTTTTTAATCCTTCTTAATACTTCAAAAGGATTTTTTCTGTCCTCTACATTTATATAGTTTGTTTCGTCTACTTTTACTCGTATAAGCTCAATTATCTTATCTACTCGACTCCCAAGAACATCACTCAATTTGCTTAAATCATGACCAAAAGATGCTGAAACTATCCCGCTGCTGGCTAAACCACGTAACAACTTTTGCTCTTCTTCCAAACGCTCAATTTTTTCATTCTTCACACCAATCAAAAGAGCGAGTAATTCCTCCTCAGTATTCTTTTGTGTATCATCAGAAGTGTCTTGATCTCCATTTTCTTGAGAAGCATTAGAGTCTTTATTATTATTATTTTTTCGAGCTCGATTAGCGATGTCTTCTGCTAACTTTTCAGCACGTTCCATTTCCCTTTGGCCGCCAAATTGTTCGTCATCAAAGGCTGCCATTTCTCTAGCGATATAGGATCTATCATCTTCCATTTTGTTGATTATGGCTGCAATCAAACTTTTAAAAACTTTGAAAGTGTTATTTTCCTGAAGGCCCTCACGACTTGATTTATCTTCAAAGTTTAGATTTGTTAACCTTGAGATATTGATGGCGCCTGCCACATTTTCTGGCTCTACACGGTAACCCCCAGTGTCTTTAGCCACACCTGCCGGACTAGCAGCTTTCCTGTTACCTAAGCCTAACCAATCAAAAGCGACATCATTTGTTTCACCATATGGCCGTACTCTAAAGTTATCCCTATATAGCTTAATCCCCCCAAATTTATCAAGCCAATCTTTTCGATTATTGGACATGAATCTTTTATAAAAGAATCGAGTTGCATCAGGTGTAGTGGCAGCTCTCTTCATAAAATAAAAACTAAATTCAAAAGGCCCTATGATTTTAAAATGGCCCTCTTTATCGCTTTCTGAAAATCCTGGCAAAAGTCGTGAAAAAGTTGTTTCTTCTACCCAGCTTCCCTCTTCAAATGTCTTCCTGTGGTACTTTTCAGAATTGCTCATGGCGTCACGCATGAACAAACCATCTGGGATGGATTCAATATCGTATTCATTTCTATAAACAGTAATCTTTACATTCTGCTCTTCGTCAGCTTTTGCAACAAGTTTATAGTCGTAGTCGTCACATACGCTGCTTAAAACCTCGCCATATGATTCAGGTTGTCTCTCGCTGTACAAATAGACTCTAAAGTCATCTTCTTCTTTGGGGGGCACTAAAACTTCTAAATCGGAAAATACAGCCCTCACGGCTGCATTATCCCAATAGTCTCGCAAATTAGATATTTTTAGCAATGTGCCAAAGCACTTATCAAATCTTGTCTCATCAATAGAATCTATAACATTACTTATATCGATATTAATGCTCGATTTAACTAAATCTAAGAAGTTAGTGTTCTCCATTGGAGCTAGATCAGCACCAATATCACCAATTGTTTTTAATGGGACTTCAAAGTCCTCCCAATTAACTTTCCATTGATAACCATTTATTATTTTTTCTTCATCTGAGATCTGTCGATTAAGAGGATTGAAAAAAGTCGTCATTTCACCGCGACTCCCAAGGCGATCTAATGCAAACCGACCAATTCCTTTTGCACCTGCCTTAACCCTCTTTTTGGTTGTTACCATGTTAGAAAGTTTATTATCTGTGCCTATTGTCATCCAATAGTTCTCAATAATTCCTTTGGTCATACCCTCACCAAAGTCGACAATATATATTGCGCTTAACTTATTGATTTCTTTTCTAAATTTATTTCTAATAGACTTTAATGCCAAGTTCTCCGCATCTATATCTGGGTTTTTCTCTTTATTTGGCTTTTCTTCTTTTAAATTGTATTGGCCACTCTTGTCTACATAAACTTCATATAGAAGTGTCGTGTCGATCCCGCTTGAAATAAAATGACTTAAATCTTGTGAATCCAATGTGGAAGGTAAGTCTGCATATTTATTATCAAAATAAATTAGACTTATGGGACTGTCTGCATCATAGCCATTTTTGACTAACTCAATTAGCGCCCCTTTAGCATTCGCAACATTTTCTCGGCCTAACAACAGAGCTGTTCTAGCGGAAACTTTAAAGGGAATTCTTGACATATATTTCCAAAAATAAAGTTATTTTTATTAAATACCTTAATTCGATTTTACTTATTCAAATTATTAATGTTTTATTAAGGCTGATGCGATTGTAGAGTGAGTTACTATAATCAGCAACTATGCTGAAGTGATCAATGCGAATAGGCCGTAATTACAGTGAAGATGTGAGTTACATACCGGGATATAAGTTGGCTGTAATGGATGAATTTTCAATCTATATTCTGCAACAAGTAGGGGACTTGCAGGCGATTTATGATTGATTCCACAATTTGATTGCAGAAGCAGAATATTGCCGCGCAGAAAAGGAAGCAAAACCTTGCCATGTGGCAAATTAATGCTTCCAGTGACAGATGGAACCAGCCTTTTAACTTTTGTGGCGCGCTCGGCGGGAGTCGAACCCACGACCTTCGGCTTCGGAAACCGACACTCTATCCAACTGAGCTACGAGCGCGTACTTAAGTGGTGCATTATAGCAAACCAAAGTTATTTCGCCTTGCTAAACTTGTGTGCGCTCTTTTTGCCTTAGCTCAAAGAGTCGGTATAATGCGCCTTTTATCTTTAACTCTTAGGACACCACATCATGAGCAACAATCGTGACACACAGGGCTATTCATTTGGACAAATTGTTCTCGCTTCAATCGCGGGTATTGTTGGAATAGCTTTGTTTATTTTATTAGTCGGCAAGCTATTTGGTCTGAGCGATACCATAGAAGTAGCACCGCCAGTTGTGGCTAATAGCACGATTGAAAACAACATTAAACCTGTGGCTGAAGTCGAAGTCGCCACGGCAGGTGCAAGTGGAGGTGCTGAAAAAAGTGGTGAAGAAGTGGTTAAAGCAGTTTGTTCTATGTGCCATGCGGCTGGGTTAATGAATGCGCCAAAAATTGGGGATAACGCACAGTGGTCACCACGCATTGCTCAAGGATATGAAGCTTTAGTAAAACATGCGATTGAGGGCATTCGTACCATGCCTGCACGTGGTGGCAACCCCGCTTTAACGGATGGTGAAATTGCTAGTGCCGTAGCTCACATGGCAAATGCTTCAGGCGCAAAATTTAAAGCCCCCTCTGCTAAAGCACCTGAAGCAG
This sequence comes from Methylotenera sp., assembly GCA_013140755.1. GTDB lineage: Bacteria > Pseudomonadota > Gammaproteobacteria > Burkholderiales > Methylophilaceae > Methylotenera. The sequence continues at coordinate 4,149 of JABFSF010000006.1, forward strand.
CAGCAAGTGAAACTAAAGATACTGCAAGCGCACCTGCTGAAGCTGCCCCAGTTGCGACTGCAAGCGTAGTTGAAACCCCAGCCGCAGCAGGCAAAAGTGGTGAGGAAGTCTATAAAGCAACATGCGCAATGTGCCACGCAGCTGGCTTAATGAATGCGCCTAAATTTGGTGACAAAACACAGTGGGAGCCTCGCATTAAACAAGGAGAAGCAACCCTAGTGAGTAATGCAACTAAGGGAATCCGTATGATGCCAGCTAAAGGAGGTAACGCCGCTTTGACTGATGCTGAAGTTGCTGGTGCAGTGAAATACATGGCCAATGCTGCTGGTGCTAGCTTTTAATTAATTTTTTATCGTGCAATCCATTTCAAGCCACTTAATATAATAATTAAGTGGCTTTTTTGTAATTTTTAAAGGGTAATTACTTGTGACAACTTATGCAATTGGCGATATTCAAGGTTGTTACTATGCTTTTCAGGCTTTGCTTGAGCGCATTCAATTTAACCAGAAGAAAGATCAGTTATGGTTAGTTGGCGATTTAATTAACCGTGGCAGTGGTTCTTTAGAAGTATTGCGCTGGTGTTATCAGCATCAAAATAGTTTAAGTGTGGTGCTTGGCAATCATGATTTACATGCTTTGGTGGTTGCCGAAGGTATTGTTTCAGCGCATAAGGGCGATACTCTAGATGCTTTGCTAGCCGCACATGATTGCGATATTTTGCTTCACTGGTTGCGCCATCAACCCCTTGCCTATCAAAGTGAAAAATTTTTAATGGTTCATGCGGGTTTCTTACCGCAGTGGAACGCCAACCAAGCAATTGCTTATGCTAAAGAAGTTGAAGCTGCTTTACAAAGCTCGAATTATTTGCACTTTTTAACGCACATGTACGGCAACGTGCCTATTGCTTGGCACGAAGATTTAACAGGAATAGATCGCCTACGCATGATTACCAACGCAATGACGCGGCTTAGAATATGCACCGCACAAGGTGAAATGGAGTTTAAATTTAAAGGTGAGTTAGCGGATATTCCAAAAGGTTACATGCCTTGGTTTGATGTACCTAACCGAGCCACGCAAAGCAATAATGTCATCTTTGGGCATTGGTCGGCTTTAGGATTACAACAACGCAAGCATGTTTTTGCATTAGATACAGGCTGTTTATGGGGCGGAAAACTCACTGCCATGAATGTTCACACCCTAGCAATTGTACAGGTTGACTCACACCCGCTTGATAAGCCTGTTAAGCTCAAAAAATAAACACCAACAAAGTGTTTACAAGCCTAATTTTTGACGAATTTCACCCTCAATATGCAACGTAAGCGTACGTCGATCGTTAAAACTTGCAGCGGTAATTGCTTGCAAAAAATGTAGCTCTATCACAGGTTGTTTTTGTCGCAATATTTGTTGCATAGAGTCGATTAACGTGGTTTCACCAGCATAAGCAGGCGCAGTGTTAATTTCACCATTTTCTTTGATATAACGAATAGCCACAGGCCAAATCATAGATTTAGCCTCAATGGCCGCTTGAATCAAACTACTTTTAAATGGCTTTAATACTGTACCATCAGTGGTTGTTCCTTCAGGAAAAAGACCTATATTATCTCCTGTCAGTAAACATGCCGTCACCACTTCAGCCGTACGTTTTGCTTCATGTTTTTTATTGCGGTCAATAAATAGCGTATTTGCGCACCGTACCAAATAACCAAAAATAGGCCAATGTTTGATTTCAGATTTAGCAATAAATCGTAGCGGAAGTACGCTATTTAATGCATGAATATCTGCCCATGAAACATGATTTGCAATCAGCATGTTATTTGAAAACTTATGCGAATAGTGAGGCGGATTTCCAACAATTTTCACACGTAAATTAAAAGCTGCAAGCAATCTCCCGCACCACCATTGAATCAGGCGTGCTTTAATTGAGGAGTTTAACAATGGAAATATCAACGCAGCAATCACTAGACCCAATAACGTATGGACGAATATGCAAAACACCCTAAAATAACGTGTTATTACAGGTGTGGCTTGTGTGTGCGTTGCTACTAAAGACAAAATTATTTTACTCAATCATCATTTATTTTCATTCTACATGAGAAACAATTTTAGCCACTACCTCACAACAACCTCATCTCAATAATCTCTCAAAATAAACCGAGTAATCACTTTAAAAAATGTGCCGCATATCTTGGGTTAAGCCTAGATAAAGGCAACATTACCAACATATCAGCTGTATTAAAATATGGATCCCATGCTGGCTCGCCACAAATATAGGCTCCCAGTCGTAAGTAACCTTTAATCAAAGGTGGACAAGCCACTTGCAACTCGCTATTTAAACGATCAATAGGTAATGGGTTTCTAGCAAAAACACGGTATTCAATTGGTGACAAATAGTCATCTTGTAATTTTTTATACAAGCTCGCAGCAGCATGTCCACCATCAGACATACTCACACTACCGCATCCAATCATATATTCATAATTGTGAATTTGCATGTATTTTGCAAGACCAGCCCATAGCATGGTAATCGTGCCACCATTGCGATAATTTTGATGTACGCAAGCGCGACCAACCTCTACCGTGCGATTTAACAAGTGTGACAAGCGACTTAAGTCAAATTCGCCCGCAGAATAATACCCACCCGCTTCATTTGCTTTTTCAGGGTTCAAGATACGATACGTCCCTATCACCTGATGTGTGCCGCTATCGCGCACAATTAAATGTTCACAAAACTGGTCAAAACCATCGATATCCAAACCACCTGTACCTGAAAGTTGCGCACCCATTTCTTCCGCAAAGACTTTATAGCGCAAACGCTGCGCTTCTTCCACCTCCGCTTGAGTACGCGCTAAACTTACGTATAACCGCCTTTGCGTAGTGCGTTCATTGCTTAGTAGTCTGTCGTCTTTTATCATCAAATTTTTACGCATCATCTTGATTTCCTCTCTTAAATTAAAAAGCACTTTAATCAATCAATATGAATTAAACATGGCAATCAAATGACAGTTATTTGACACCACCACATATTATCTTCGGCTGCACTTTTGTTGTATTATTACAACAAAAGTGCAGCCGCAAAATACTGTAAATTTGTGTAAAAGTATTTGTTATGGACAAAAATCACTAACTCATGAATAATCTCACTTGGACTTTTCGTAAAGAAAAATAAAATGTTTAAACAAATATTCACTTCAATTGCTTTGGTTTTCCTTTTGGCAAGCTGTGCTACGCAGTCCAATAAAGATCCTTTAGAGGGAATCAATAGAGGCGTGTATAAATTTAACGACGTTGCTGACAAAGCCCTAATTAAACCCGTTGCAAGTGCTTACAAAACCATCACCCCATCACCCATCCGTACAGGATTCAATAACTTCTTTAATAATTTAGGTACGATTACCAGCGTACTCAATAATCTATTGCAATTTAAATTTGCTAATGCATTTAGTGAAGCTGGCCGGCTTGTCATTAACAGCACATTTGGGATTGCTGGCTTTATTGATGTAGCAGGCATGGACAAGGTCGCCATTCACAAAGAAGATTTTGGTCAAACGCTAGGTCATTGGGGAGTAGGTTCTGGTGCATATTTAGTGCTCCCCTTACTTGGTCCATCCAGCCTTAGAGATACAACTGGTTTGGTCGTTGATTCTGCAACTACCGATCCTATTACTTACACGCACAACATTGGTGAAATTCGCTTACATAATCAACTTCGTGCAGCTCAGTTTTTAGATAAACGTACTGAACTATTGGATGCAAGCGATTTGGTTGATGAAGCTTCATTAGACCCTTACGCATTCATGCGTGATGCTTACTTACAAAGAAGAGCAAGCCAAGTACAGGATGGCTTAGTGCCGAAAGAACTTATTAAAGATGAGTTTTTTGAGGAGTAGCTGGATAGTTAGACTGTCAACTTGTAATATTTTCGTACTTTTTCATTCATGTTTCGTCATATTGTATTACTTATCCAGCGTTATAATTGGAGCCTCTAACACCACCGTAGTTGCAAAATAATCAGGATGATTTTCTGGTTTTGATGGCGGTGCAGTTGGAGTTAAAGGTTCATTTTGCAAAGGCTGTGGGTTAAGCTTTGTACTCGCTAAAAGTTTTAGCAAAACTGCATCCAACTGGTTAGATTCTTCTTGGCATTTAACAAACTGCTTTTCAGCATCAGCGACATTTTTAGCCAATAAATCAGCATTGTTGTGAGACTCCATTAACGCCTCCACCTGCTTATCTAATGCATTTTTATGCGCATTGATTTCAGATTTCAAATCTCCCAGAACATCTTGAACCCAGCGATTACAATCTGCGCTGGCTTGTTCAAATATTTTTTCGATTTGCACGCCCAAACCCAAATAAAAGCGTCGAATTAAAAAACGCTTTTCAAGGACAATATTTGCTGGATTAGTACAAAAATCGTTTGTCGCTTTTTCTAAGCTCGTTATCTGCAAAGTAAAATCCGTCATGCTCAGCATCTGAGCTTCAGTCTTATCAAAACCGTGCTTACTCCAAAACAGGTGATATAAATTATCGGCATGATTTTTGATATTAGCCGCTTCAAGGTTAATTTCTTGCGCGAGTTCTATCGCTAAGCGAGTCGTCGTGCGCATACTTTTATTGAGCCCGACTGTAGTCCAACTTTCGCCCATGTCTTGCTTAACCTGCGCGAGCGTTGTATTCAAATAGCCTAAACTCAAATGGCGAAATAATTTTTCACCTAGGCGTTTAATTTTTTCACTGCCCTGATTAAAGGTAAGTGTTGAAGCTTCATAACGTTTACGCTCTTCAACCACGCGTTCTAGAATGTCGTGATAAGAGGCTTGACTGTCTTTTTGCATTTGACGTAAAGCCATATATTGACTCTTTAGGTTATTGGCTTGAATCTGCACTAACTTGCGAGAAGACTTCATCATATTGGCACATTCAGTCACCACTGCGCGACCAAGCACCTCATGCTTAGACGTAATTAGTTGCTTTGCAAGTGCATTTTCTAATTGCCCTATCCTACTTTGCTCAAGCAAAACAGCATCTTGTTTAATTTTAGCCACCAAGGCTTTTTGCGCTGAAATAGCAAACACGCTCTGAGCGTTTAAATTAAGTGCCTGTGAGGTGCTTTGAATTTGTTTTTGAATCAGCGCGGTAACTTCATCTTCGCTTTCTAAGCCGCCCCATAAAATATCAATTTTATTTAACACCACAAGTTTATGTGAGGCACTTTTATAGACATAATCTGTCCATATTTCCATATCGGACTTAGTAATTCCCGTGTCTGTGGCCGTTAAAAACAATATAGCTTGTGCACTCGGTATAATGCTTAGTGTGAGCTCTGGCTCAGCTCCCATGGTGTTCAAACCTGGGGTGTCAATAACAACCAAACCATTTTTAAGTAGTGGATGCGGGTAATTAATCAACGCATGTCGCCAAACAGGCACTTGCACAACACCTTTTTCTTTAAGCATACGCTGCATACTTGGGTCACTTTCATCCCAAAGTCCCATTTTTTTTGCAGTATTTAAATCAACCTCTTTAGTTTTTACCAGTTCTTTGAGCGTTTCTTTCATTGCGGTAGGTGACGATGTATCTAAGCGAAACTTTTGCCAAACATTGGGGTTGGTTTTTAAATAAGAAAGTGCATCAGCAGACTTTCTTGTATCTATCGGTAGCAGTCTAATACAAGGCTCGTCATTTTCATCCCAAAAAATTTCTGTGGGACACATGGTTGTACGTCCAGGCTCACTAGGTAATAATCTTTGATTAAAGTCAGAGAAAAATAATGCGTTAATTGTTTCAGTTTTACCACGAGAAAATTCCGCCAAAAAAGCCAGCACCAATTGGTCTTTTTTTAAGATTTGCTTAATGTCATACAAACGTAGATCTTGCAACGAGTCTGTTGATTCTCTGAGTGCAAGCCAGTCACTATAAGCATCAATACAAGCAATTAATGTTTCTCGCCATTGATTATACTCATGAATTTGTGCGCACAACACTGAGCCAGCTTGGAGCGATGGCGCAGTAGTCATTTCAATTGTTGATGTTTTTATCATGATAATTGTTCGCTATTTTTGGTTGCTATTCTAACCTAGTAAAACGGTATCTGTATTACAGAGAATAAATAAGTCTCTATTGGAGTCAGCACAAATAAAAGCAAGAATTGCGCCATAATAATAAATACGAGTGAACTAAAATCAACCCCTCCTAAATTGGGAATCACACTTCTTAAAGGACGCATGACTGGCATAGTAAGTTGATGCAACAGTGGTGCGATAGGAGAATAAGGATTCACCCAGCTTACAATCGCTTGCAAAAAGACCGCCCCCATAAAAATATAACCACTCAATTTAACGACTTCAACAACAGCCAACCAAATAGCCGTAGGAAAAGCATGTTTAAATTGATTAAAAAGCAGCGAGCCAAGTGTAATCAGCAATAATTGCGTCAGGTATGCCAACAATAGTGTTGAAATATCTAACTTTGCAATACTAGGAACAATCTTGCGCGTGGGTTTTACAGCAAAATTTGTCATCGCAATGAGTAATTGTGCTATAGGGTGCTGAAATGACACTTTGCACCATTGAAAGTAAAAACGGAGCAAAAAAGCCACGCTCAGTAAGCCTAAAACTGTTTGCACTAAAAATAAAGCAGCTTGATTCAACATGGTTTCAATTGTATCTAATAGATTGAGTCATCACTGGTCAATTACTGCTTGCCTAACTGATCACCTAAAACTTTAGATTGATTAGCCGCTGCCAGTGTCGCGTTGCAGATTACCTCTTTCACATTGGCTGCTTGTAACGCTAAAATGCCTTGCTCTGTCGTACCCCCTTTAGAGGTCACTTGAGCACGTAACTGCTGTACGCTATCTTGGCTTAAAACCGCCAATTGACTTGCCCCTGAAAATGTTTCTAGAGCCAGCAAACAGGCTTCTTCAGCAGTGAGCCCAAGTTTAATACCTGCCTCTTGTAACGCCTCGATTAAGTAGAACACATACGCTGGACCGCTACCAGAAATAGCAGTTACTGCATCCATTTTAGATTCCTCTGCAATCCAAAGCACTTTGCCAACCGCAGATAAGATTTGTGTAGATTGCTCACGCTGTAGTTGCGTTACCCCTTGACTTGCATACATCACAGAAATTCCCGCTTGAATTTGCGCAGGCGTATTAGGCATCACCCTTACAACAGATTGATAATCATTAAGCCAGCGAATGATGTCTTCACTCCGAATGCCAGCGGCAATGGAGACAATCAATTGGTTTTGTAAAATAGGATTTAAAGTATCACATACCACTTTTAACTGTTGTGGCTTAACTGCCAACACAAGCACATCTGCGTGGGCAATACCTGCATAGGTGTCCGTGACTTGCACATTAAAATCTAAGGTTAAATCTGCCCGTTTTTGCGCATCTGACTCTAATACCGTGATATTGTGCATTTCAAAGGCATGTTGCTTTAAGCCTCCAATCATGGCACGCGCCATATTACCACCACCAATAAAACCAATTTTCATCGTTTGCTCAATCTCAATACTTAATTTATCTTAAATCTTCTTGCTTTGCATAAGTTCTCGCGCCAAATAGTGCCGAACCAATGCGCACTATGGTAGCACCTTCGGCAATGGCAACTCGGTAATCATCTGACATACCCATTGAAAGGGTATCTAAAGAAAAACCATGCTCCAGCAAGCTATCATAACACTGATGCAACTGTTTAAATTGGACCCGTTGTTGATGCTCATCTAGTGTAGGTGCTGGGATTGCCATTAAACCACGTAATTGTAATTTTGGCAGTAAGGTAATGGCTGTTGCAAGTGTTTCTAAAGCTTCTGGCAACACACCACTCTTACTTTCTTCATGGCTCACATTCACCTGAATACACAACTGTAAAGGAGGTAAGTTTTCTGGTCGCGCATCATTTAAGCGTTGCGCAATTTTCAAGCGATCTACACTATGCACCCAAGAAAAATTCTGCGCAATTAACTGTGTTTTATTACTCTGTATTGGGCCAATAAAATGCCACTCAACGTCTAAATCTCCCAATTGCACTTGCTTTTCTAGTGCCTCTTGCAAATAATTTTCAGCAAATATATGTTGCCCCGCGTGGTAAGCCTCTCGCATCGACTGAGCCGTTTGTGCTTTGCTCACCGCGAGCAACTTAACCGTCTGATGATGCTGGCTAGCCCTCTGTGCAGATTGAATTATTGATAGAATATCTTGCAAGCGATTGCTAATTGTGGTCATAATTCACTAAGTATAGAAATTTTGACATCATGACCATGTAATTTTAATCAACTCGGTCAATTTTAGTCATTCAACCCTTGAATTATATCAGGAGCAGCTTGTGGATATTTCCGATTTACTTGCATTTTCAGTTAAAAATAAAGCATCCGACTTGCACCTCTCTGCTGGCTTGCCACCGATGATACGTGTGCATGGCGATGTGAGGAAAATCAATGTGCCGTCAATGGATCACAGCCAAGTGCACGACATGGTGTATGACATCATGAATGACGGACAACGCAAAGTATATGAAGAAACTTTGGAGTGTGACTTTTCATTTGAGATTCCTAATTTAGCGCGTTTTCGCGTGAATGCATTTAACCATAATCGGGGTTCTGGCGCGGTATTTCGTACCATTCCTTCTAAAATTTTATCGCTAGAGCAATTAAATTGCCCTGCAATTTTTAAAGAAATTGCCGAAACGCCACGGGGAATTTGTTTAGTCACGGGGCCTACGGGCTCAGGTAAATCTACTACGCTTGCTGCAATGATTGACTATATCAATGACACAGAGTTTGGTCATATTTTAACGGTTGAAGACCCGATTGAATTTGTGCATCAATCCAAGAAATGTTTAATCAACCAACGTGAAGTCGGTCCACATACGCTTTCATTTAACAACGCTTTACGCTCTGCCCTGCGTGAAGACCCTGACGTTATTTTAGTGGGTGAAATGCGCGACTTGGAAACCATTCGCTTAGCTCTTTCAGCGGCTGAAACAGGTCACATGGTGTTTGGTACTTTGCATACCAGCTCAGCGGCTAAAACAGTGGATAGGATTATTGACGTATTCCCAGCAGCTGAAAAAGAAATGGTGCGCTCGATGTTATCTGAATCATTACGTGCAGTCATTTCACAAACCTTACTTAAAACAAAAGATGAGCAAGGTCGTGTTGCAGCGCATGAAATTATGATTGGCACCCCTGCAATCCGTAACCTAATTCGTGAAAATAAAATTCCACAAATGTACTCCGCTATTCAAACAGGGCAAAATGTGGGGATGCAAACGCTAGACCAAAACTTGCAAGATTTAGTCAGACGCAACATCGTTTCAGCTAATGAAGCTAGAGGTAAAGCAGCGAATAAAGAGTCAATTATTGGCTAATTTATTAAACGCATTTAAAGATTAAGGAACACCATGCAAAGCCAAATGGAAAAGGGTCAAGCCGAAAAATTTGTATTCGATTTATTACGACTGATGATTGCAAAAAAAGCTTCTGACTTATTTGTTACGGTTGGATTTCCGCCTGCAATTAAAGTGGATGGCAAAGTAACGCCCGTGAGTAGCCAAGTACTTTCACCGCAACAAGCGCGTGAAATTGCACGTTCAATTATGAATGATAAGCAAACTTCGGAGTTTGATGCCACTAATGAATGTAACTTTGCTATTGGCATTCCAAATGTTGCGCGTTTTCGCGTGAATGCTTTTGTGCAACGCGGCTCAGTGGGCTTGGTATTTAGAACGATTACCACCAAAATTCCAGAATTTGAGGAGTTAGGCTTGCCTGAAGTGTTAAAAGATGTTGCCATGACAAAACGTGGTTTGGTGATATTTGTGGGTGGCACAGGTTCTGGCAAGTCCACCTCTCTTGCGGCGATGGTGGGCTATCGCAATCAAAATAGTTATGGGCACATTATTACTATTGAAGATCCTGTAGAGTTTGTACATGACCATAAAAATTGCATCATTACGCAACGCGAAGTGGGGGTGGATACCGACAACTGGCATATCGCCCTAAAAAACACTTTACGCCAAGCCCCTGATGTTATTTTGATTGGGGAGATACGCGACCGTGAAACCATGGATTACGCGATTGCTTTTGCTGAAACAGGTCATTTATGCATGGCAACCTTACATGCTAACAGCACCAATCAGGCGTTAGATCGCATTATTAACTTTTTCCCTGAAGAACGCCGTCATCAATTGCTGATGGATTTATCGCTCAATGTGCGCGCATTCGTCTCACAACGTCTCATTCCTAAAAAGGTAGGTAAAGGTCGTGCTGCCGCCATGGAAGTGATGCTTAATTCACCGCTTATTTCAGACCTCATCTTTAAAGGGGATGTGCATGAAATTAAAGAGATTGTTGCCAAGTCTAGAGAGTTAGGGATGCAGACTTTTGATCAATCACTATTTGATTTACATGAAGCTGACGTGATTAGCTATGAGGATGCACTTCGTAATGCTGACTCAGTCAATGACTTGCGGTTAAAAATCAAACTAGATGGTAAAGGTGCGCATAGCAAAAACCTATCTGATGGCTTAGACAACTTAGGCATTGTATAAACTACCACTCTCTCCTCAATTGCTTTAATCACCCATGCCACATGTTCTGATTGTTGAAGATGAGCCAGCTATTGCAGCCACGTTAATGTATGCATGCAAAGAAGCAGGTATTGCTAGCACACACTGTCTTCTTGGACAGGAGGCTGTTTTAGCTGCCTGCAAGCCAAACAATCCTTTCAACTTTGTGATATTAGATGTGGGTCTGCCTGATATGACTGGTTTTGATGTATGCAAAAAAATCCGTGAAACTTCATCTATTCCAATATTATTTTTAACTGCACGTAATCATGAGATTGACCGCATTGTTGGCTTAGAAATTGGTGCAGATGATTATGTGACCAAACCGTTTAGCCCCCGTGAAGTCGTAGCACGAGTGAAAGCAATTTTACGACGCACTGAAATACAGAGTCATAAAAATGCGAGTACTTTTGAGGTGGATGAAATTGCAAATCGCATTCAATATCTTGGACAATATTTAGAGCTGACACGCTATGAATTTTTGCTACTCAAAACACTTGTTCAGTACCCAAAACGTGTTTATTCGCGTAATCAACTCATGGATATTGTGTGGGCAAATGCCGAAAATACGCTAGAACGCACGGTGGACGCACACATTAAAACATTGCGCGCTAAGTTACGTAGCATTGATACCAGTAGCGAAGCCATTATCACGCATCGCGGCATGGGATATAGCTTGCTGGCTTAATCACGCCATGAAAATCAGCCTTAAAATTTTCTTAGGATATTTTCTTTTAGTCGGCTTGAGCGCGTGGTTTGTGCTGATTATTTTTGTGGATGAAGTTAAACCTGGTGTGCGCCAAGCCATGGAAGATGCGCTGGTGGACACCGCCAATGTACTGGCTGAACTCGCGGCAAATGACGTTAAAATAGGCAAAATTCAAAACGGTAACTTTGCAACAAGCTTGGCGCAATATAATACCCGTGCAACAAAAGCCAATATTTGGGGAGTGAATAAACAAGCAGCTGATTACCGCGTTTATATCACCAATACTCAAGGCGTTGTGATTTTTGATTCAAGCAATTTAGCCCTTGGGCAAGATTACTCTCGCTGGAATGATGTTTACCTCACACTACAAGGCAAATATGGCGCACGCTCTAGCCCCATCATTGCGGGAGATAAAAATAGCGACACCATCATGTACATTGCCGCACCTATCAAAGATGGCAACACCATTATTGGCGCACTCACCGTAGCCAAACCTAACCGCACTTTACTACCGTTTATTGAACGCGCTCAAACTAAAATAATTCGCTGGGGCGTATTATTATTGGTGCTTTCACTGGCTATCGGCACGCTGTTTACTTGGAGATTTACCCGCAAAATTAATGCGCTGAGTGATTACGCCAAGCGCGTTAGTCTAGGTGAAAAAGCAACACCGCCAACCTCTAGCAACGATGAACTAAGCGAGCTTGCACACGCCATGCAAACCATGCGCACTGATCTTGATGGTAAACAACATATTCAAAATGCAATTGGGCATTTAACACACGAACTCAAAAGCCCCATTACCGCAATACAAGGTGCACTAGAGTTGATTTCACCCAATATGCCATCCGCAGACCAAGCACACTTTTTAGCCCAAATTAAAACACAATCCACACGCGTGCAAACCATTATTCAAAACATGTTAGGCTTAGCCGCATTAGAACATCAACAACAACTCACTCATTTGAGTGATGTGAATTTAAACGACTTAATTCAAACGCAAATTGCCCATTTGAGTCAAAAAACACACGTTCTGCAAGCAAGCATCCATACGGCTTGCAGAGCACCCTTTCAAATACGTGCCGATAGTTTTTTATTAGGGCAAGCACTCTATAACTTACTTGAAAACGCACTAGATTTTAGCCCGCCAAATAGCACCATTCAGGTAGTAGTTACAGAAGAGAATCATCAAATTAGTCTGACGATACAAGACCAAGGTGTGGGCATTCCAAACTATGCGCTTGATAAAATTTTTGATAAATTTTACTCACTGCCGCGCCCTGAGTTTGCCGCTAACGCTGGGCAAAAAAGCACAGGACTAGGCTTAAATTTTGTGCAAGAAGTCATCAAACTACATGGCGGAAAAATCACCGTGCAAAATGCACAAACTAGCGGCACAATAGTACACATAAGCTTACCTATCGCTTAATCACTTATCAACAAAGGAAAAACCACATCATGACACAAACCATACTCATTACAGGTGCAAACCGAGGCTTAGGTCTAGAGTTTACTAAACAATATGCAACCGATGGCTGGCAAGTGCTTGCGTGCTGTCGGCACCCGCAATCTGCATTAGCGTTACAAGCACTGGCTGAAAAACAAAGCCATATACGCGTATTAGCCTTAGATGTAGGTGATTTTAAACAAATAGATGCGCTCTCACTGAGCTTGCAACATGAACATATAGACGTGCTAATTAACAATGCGGGCGTTTATCCTGCCAGCAGCTTTGGCGACACCGATGAAGCTGCTTGGGCACAAGCATTCAAAATTAACAGCATGGCACCACTTAAAATGGCAGAAGCTTTTATTGCGCAACTCATGCGCGGCAAGCATAAAGTCATTGCAACACTCAGTAGCAAAATGGGTAGCATAGATGACAACGGTAGCGGTGGGGAATATCTCTACCGCAGTAGCAAAACCGCTGTGAACATGATAATGAAAAGCTTATCTATTGATGTTAAACCGCACGGCATCAGCGTGGTAACGCTACACCCAGGCTGGGTGCGCACCGAGATGGGTGGCCCCAATGGCTTAATTGACGCAACCGAAAGTGTACAAGGTTTACGCAAAGTGATTGCCCAGCAAAACTTAAGCAACTCAGGTAAGTTTATTACGTACGATGGCAAAGAAGTGGCGTGGTAATTTATAGGTTATGTCGCATGATCACTCGCAACGCTCCTGATACTTGGCAATCACTGCAGACCGAGGTAGGTCGCATTCTCGAAGAGTGCGGTTTTGGCGTTGAGGTCGAAAAGAAGATCCCGTCTGCTCGCGGTGTTGTGGAACTCGACGTCTACGCCGAAGAAACAGTTCGCGGGAGGAAATACGCGATCGCATGCGAGTGCAAGCACTGGAAATCACGCATTCCTCAAACGATGGTGCATGGGTTTCGAACTGTAGTGCAGGAGATTGGCGCCAACATCGGTTACATCGTCTCGATGGAAGGATTTCAATCGGGAGCCGTCGCTGCGAGCGACCTCACAAACTTGAAGCTTGTGACTTGGCAAGAGTTTCAAGACATCTTTGAGGAAAGCTGGTTCGAAGAGTTCTTCACGAAGCAGATCGACGAGAAGCTTGACGGCCTGATGACTTACGCCGAGCCTTTTCTGCTGGCATGGTTTGAGCGAATGAGTGACGAAGACAAAGCCAAGTACTACTCGTTGAAGGAGAAATACGACTTGTTTGGAATAATCATGCAGTCGCTTGGTCCATACAGCCGTGTGTTCCGAAAGGAGCCGATTCCTACGCTACCGTTGCGTGCCAGACTCAAGCCAGACCCCATTCTCAGCACGATCCCGGATCACATCCTGGACGAAACTGCATACCGAGAGCTACTTGACGCCTCCGTAGCCTATGGCGAGGCGGCCCATGCCGAATTCAGAGTATTGCGAGACAAGTATGCAACATAACCCGGCCCTCAACCTCGCTCCTTTCAGTCGCTGGACGCTGCGCGATAAAGCCGCGCAGTGCCAGTTAGCTCTACGTTAAGGGTGGGTAATCAAATGCCTACCCACTACGTTCATCGGCTCAAGGCATTAAGCGTATCGCGTATGCCAAGCGCGATTTCTGAGGCGGTAATGCCCACTGGCCCTAGCCCTTTTTCTACCAGTTGATCTGCCGCTAAGCCATGCACAAACACCCCTAGCTTGCTGGCAGCAACTGCGTTTAACCCCTGCGCAATAAGGCTACCAATGGTGCCGCTGAGCACATCACCTGTGCCAGCCGTTGCCAGTGCTGGGTTGCCTGTGGTGTTGATAAAGCAATCTTGCTGTGTGGTGGCAATGACAGTACCTTGCCCTTTTAGCATGCATATCGCGTTAAATTTTTGCGCTAATGCTTGTGCGCTTTCGGTTCTATTTTGCTGAATATGCGCAATACTACTCTCAAGCAGTCTTGCGGCTTCGCCCACATGCGGGGTGATGATAGTTTCCGCTTGGCGATTTTTAACTAATTGCGCTAAATACGGCTGGCTTGCGATTAAGTTGAGCGCATCTGCATCAAGTAGCATTGGGAATTGTTGGCTCAGCCATTCGGCTAAGCACGTTTGTGCGCTTGGCGATTGACCTAAGCCTGGTCCAATCACAATACAGTTAAGTTGCGCTATGCTACTAAGAGCAGTTGGTGTGCGTAGCATGATTTCTGGTTGCATCACATCTACTATCGGCGCATTTTGACATATCATTGCGCCATATACACGCCCAGCACCCGCTAGCAATGCGGCTCTGCTAGCCAATAAAACTGCGCCCACCATGCCTTCACCACCCCCAATAATCGCCACACTGCCAAAGCAACCCTTATGCGCATCGCTTTTACGTGGCGGCAAGGCGGGTTGAAACAAATCGCGCGTGAGTGTTTGAGGCTTGAGCATTGCATTACTCCCTATGTGCTTACAACATGCCGTATATTTAACTGCATTTTTTGCGCCCCGTTGAATTCATTGGTTTGCAGTTGGTAAGCGGCTTGAATGTGATTGGGCAAAAAATCAGTTTGGTTAAAATAAATTGCATCAACAGCCACATGATTATTTTTAAGAGTGAGTTTTAAATGCTTTTCACCCACAACACGCTGGTTGATGACAGAAAAAGCATCAAAAAACAAAGGCGGCGCAAAGCCCTGCCCCCATACTTGGCTTTCTAGCATTTGTGCGGTGGCAAAACTTAAATCATCGCCAATATTGCCATCTACTTCTAACACTGCATCTAAATCAGCTGGGTTAATTTGACTACGCACTACGTCTTCAAACGCTTGACTAAATGCTTCAAAATTGGCCTGTTTAATGGTCAACCCTGCAGCCATTGCATGGCCACCAAACTTAAGAATTAAAGCAGAATGTTGCTTGGTGATTAAATCTAGAGCATCTCGCAAGTGCAGGCTGGCAATTGAACGACCTGAACCTTTCAACAACCCATCGCCCGCATCTGCAAACACAATGGTGGGGCGGTGATAACGCTCTTTTAAACGCGAGGCTAAAATACCAATCACGCCTTGATGCCAATCTGGCTGAAATAAACTGAGCGTATATTGGGTTTGCACCTGAATATCATCAAGGGCTAACAATGCACCCGCTTGCATATCCGCCTCAATATTACGCCGCTCTTGATTAAGTTCGTGCAAAGTTTGGGCTTTTTGCGTCGCTTCAGCCGCAGTTTCAGCCAGCAAACAATCAATGCCTAGCCGCATATCATCTAACCTACCAGCCGCATTTAATCTAGGGCCTACATAAAAACCCAAATCTTGAGCACTTAATTTATAGGGTGTACATTTTGCCACTTGCAATAAGGCAGTAATGCCTGCACTGCAAGCGCCAGCACGTATGCGGCGCAAACCTTGCTCAACCAAAATTCTGTTATTAGCGTCTAACTTGACTAAATCTGCCACCGTGCCTAAAGCCACTAAATCTAACAATTCTGTTAAGTTTGGCTCGGTTTGCTGGCTAAATGCTCCACGGCTTCTTAACGTTGCCCGCAAAGCCAGCAACACATAAAACATCACCCCCACCCCCGCAAGGTGTTTGCTTGGAAAAGTACAACCCTGCTGATTAGGGTTCACAATACAAGCGGCTTGTGGTGTAACTTCTGCGGGTAAATGGTGGTCTGTAATCAGTACTTGTATGCCTAACGCATTCGCGGCAGCCACACCTTCCACACTGGCAATACCGTTATCCACCGTAATAATCACATCGGGATTTTTCTGAGCGGCAAGTGCCACAATTTCTGGCGTTAATCCATAGCCATATTCAAAACGATTAGGCACTAAAAAATCCACCTGTGCCCCCATGCTACGCAAGCCTTTTACCGCCACGGCGGTTGCCGTTGCACCATCTGCATCATAATCGCCAATCACCAACAAGTGCTGATGCGACTGAATCGCATCAGCAAGCAACTGCGCCATAAGATGATTATCAGTAAGTAAATCAGGCGAAATCAGCTGGCTTAAGCTTGTTTCAAGCGCATCTTGCGCCACCACGCCACGCGCCGCATATAACCTTGCCAGCAAGGGCGGCACCATTTTGCTCGTTAAAGCCTTGGCAATCGTTGCATCATAGGCGCGTTGTTTAATTTGCATGGGTTGACTCAAACTGCCCGCCGTTATCGCACCAAATACTGTTAATAATAGGCAAGTGCCTAACATCACGCGCTTGATTCACCGCGTGCGTAAACAGCAACATTTGCACCTCATTTTGAAACGCCGCCCAAGCCCTAGCCCCCGCACCCGTAGGTAAAAAGCGTGAAATATCTTGATTAAGTGCCTGTTGAGGTGAAAAATTATGTATATTCGGATGCGCTTTTAATTTTAAAAACCAATATTCATCCTGCCAAAAAAACTCCACCCCATCCTCATTAAAATGCGTATTGAGCGCATCGGTCAATGCTATCGCCTCTGCCGCCTCCACCTGCAAAGGCACTGGTGAAGCCAAACTAAAAGTATCGCGCTGCAACACCAAATGCACAGGATACGCTACAAACCAATAAGCACTCCCAGCCTCACGACCCAACTGTTGCCACAATTGCGCAGCATTTAACTTGCGTTTGGGTAAAAGTTTCTGAAGATAAGTTTTACAATTATTAAACAGTTTTATCATGATGCAATTTTAACACTTAACTCAATACTTCATTCGGCAGACTGAGCTAGACGCGATTTTGTGGACGGGCAAGGTGATGATATTTTATCAACTTGTTAGGAGATTTTATGAAACGTATTCCCCGTCGTTTATTTACCGAAGAATTTAAAAG
>JABFSF010000057.1 GCA_013140755.1 Methylotenera sp.
GCGTGTATGCAAATAGAGTGCAAGCGCAAGCTGCGTTAAAAGACCTGCCAGAGGCGATTAAAAACAACCAGCCATACTTGCGCACATTGGCAGGGGTTAAAAAGGAAATGGCGCAGGGCTTGTAGCCCCATGTTTCTTTAAATTCAAGCGTTTGGCAAAAACTGCGGTATGATGCAAAATGTCACAAACGTGTAAAAAAGTTATCCATAAGAGGTAAAAGGCTGTGGCAATCAACCAAAAAATATTATCACTACTATGCGTTACCTTAAGCTTGGGAGTTTCTGCCTGTGCACATCAATCAAAAGTGACGCCATCTACAGGGCACATTGATGGGCAGAATACAGCAGGTGAGCGCAAACCTGCTTCAGTGGTCACAGCACCCAGTGCTATTCCCAAACCCATCACCAATAACACCTATCTACCCCCCCCAAAACCTAAAGCGAAAGAGCCTATTTACAGCATTGTGGTGTATGACACCCCAGTGAAAGAAGTGCTCTTTGCCATCGCCCGAGATAGCAAACTCAATGTGGATATTCATCCATCAATTCAGGGGAAAGTGACACTCAATGCCGTGGATCAAACCTTGCCTGCCATTTTAGAGCGGCTTTCTAAGCAAGTGGATTTGACTTATAAAATTCAGGGTAATGTGCTAACTATTGCGCCAGATCGGCCTGTATTGCGCACTTATAAAATAGATTATGTGAATATGTCTCGTGACACTACAGGTTTTATTGGTGCGGCTGCCGAGATTTCCAGTACAGGTCAAAGTGCTTCAACGGGTACGGGAGGTAGTACCACCACGACTATTTCAAATGGAAATGGTGCTTCTAATAGCTCGCGCACATCTGTAACTTCAGATTCAAAACATCATTTATGGGAGAATTTAGTTAAAAATTTAAAAGAGCTACTTGCGGAAACAGATAAAGAAGTCATTGTTTCAAGGTATGGTGACTCTGAAAATGCCATTACAAATGCAAGTAGCAACAATAGCTCTACTCAAAACAATTCCGCTGAGGCTTCTCGTCAATCTAGTGAGACTAGAGATAAAGCGCGTGCAGAGTACAAAACACTTTTTGCTTCTACGGTGATTGCTAATCCAGAAACTGGGGTGATTGCAGTGAGAGCCACTGCGAGGCAACATGAAAAGGTGCAAGAGTTTGTAGATAAAGTGATGGGCAGTGCTAAAAAACAAGTTCTAATAGAGGCCTCTATTGTAGAGGTGGTGCTAAATGATAGTTATCAGGCTGGAATAGATTGGAGCAGACTTAATAACCCAACCAGTAGTAGCGGTTTTGTTTTTGGGCAGACGCTTGGTTCAAAAAGTGTAAATTTCAATACAAAAACTGGGGCATTTTCCGCAGGAGGCAAAAATGCCTTGGGGGCAACGACATCTGCAGGGTTGGTAGCAGGTTATTTAAATCCAGTCAGTGCCATCGGGAATATTGCGGCTTCAATTACATTATTAGAGCAATTCGGCAATACTAGAGTGCTATCTAGTCCCAAACTAATGGTGCTCAATAACCAGACGGCTGTTCTAAAAGTGGTTGATAATTTAGTCTATTTTACTATTCAGTCGCAAATATCACAATCACTAACGGGTGGAGCAGGCACCAATCTTAAGTCGGTCACTACAACGGCAAACACGGTTCCTGTCGGCGTTGTAATGAGTGTGACACCCCAAATTAACGATACTTCTTTTGTAAATTTAGATGTGAGGCCGACTATCTCAAGGGTGCTTGGTTTTGTGGATGACCCTAATCCTCTTTTGGCGGAAGCTGGGACGGTTAGTTCAATTCCCCAAATACAGGTAAGGGAGATGGAGTCTGTACTTAATATTTCTAGCGGAAATATTGCTGTACTTGGAGGCTTAATGCAGGATGAAATAAGAAACAATACAGACTCAGTGCCTGGTCTCAGGGCATTACCTGGTGTAGGTAAAATTTTTAGAGGCAAGAATGATGCAAACAAAAAAACCGAACTCGTCATTTTCCTGCGCCCTACCGTAATCACCAATGCGAGTTTAGAGAGTGATGAGCTTTCTACTTACAAGCAGTATTTACCTTCGCAGCAGTTAGAAAAAACTTTAGATGCTGAGGGTGAAAGGTAATACTCAAGATGAGTTTGCTGATTAAAGCGTTGGCCAATGCTGAGAAAGATAAGCAGGTAGGGCAGCAAAATAAACAAGTTACTTTGCCTGCCGCTGCTGAGGCTTTATCTTTAACACCCATGGTGGATGAAGTAGTGCCTACCGATGCATTCTCTGTGATGAATGTACCGTCGGCAACTCACCCCAGCCACGCTACAGCGCAAGCCGCTTATCATCCAACGGCGAACCATGTGGCTGACAATCATCAAACGACTCACCAAAAAGCGGCAGCAAGTGTGTTTGTGGCAAATCAATCAGCAAAAGCCCCAAGTTCAATCACCGCATTGTTGCTGCTGGGGGTGGCAGGTGCGCTTTTAGTGTGGCTGGGCATACAAGGGTATCATTATCTTAGTGTACTGAGTGCGCCAGAAGTGGTTTTGGTAAAGCCAGCCGCTCCTGCACCTGTAGTATCTAATTTGGCTGAGCCTATTGTTGCACCTAACCCATCAAGCGAGCCTGAGAGTTCAAACGATATGGCTTTAGAAGCTAGCCAAGCAGCACAAGCTGAGGAACCTAAAACCAGCTTAGCCGCAAGTACTGAAGCTGCACTTATTGCCAATGAAACCATTGTTGATGAGGTGAAAATCAAGCCGAGAAAAGTATTACCGCCTAAACCCGCAATGCATGATGGCAATACAGATGCGTTGGACAGCGTAAGTGCTGAGCCTGTGTTGCAAAGTACTACAAAAACAGAAGCTACCCGTAACCCTTTAAAGCTTGTGAGCAAAACGCCTGCGGCAGGAGTTGACCCTGTTTTAATGGCGGCGTATCAAGCGTTTAGTCGGGGTGAAGATGCCAACGCTCAGCAACAATATCGACAAGTATTGCAGCGCGATGTGCGTAATGTAGATGCTTTATTAGGCATGGCAGCGATTGCGCAACGGCAGGGGAGAGAGGCTGACGCTGCAGGATGGTATCAAAAAGTATTAGAAATTGAGCCGAGAAACACGATTGCACAATCGGCACTTGCAAGCGCACAGGGAAATGCGGATGGTGTAAGGCGCGATGTGATTGATGCAGAAAGTCGCATTAAAAGTATGTTAGCGCAGCAGCCAGATGCGGCAAATTTACATGCGGCTTTGGGTAATCTTTATGCTGAGCAAAATCAATGGGCATCAGCGCAAGGGGCCTATTTTAACGCCAGCCGTTATGCGCCCAATAGTGCAGATTATGCGTTTAATTTGGCTGTGAGTTTAGAGCATTTAGGTAAAACTAGCCTTGCTTTAGCGCAATATCAGCGTGCGCTAGCCCTAGTGAGTAGCACTGGTGCGGCTAGCCCAGATAAATTAACTTTAGAAGCGCGTATTAGTGCGCTTCAGTAAAAATTTTGTCTCCTTAAGCAGCACGAAAAAATATCAACTTCAACCAAATGCGCAACTTAACTTTAGAAAAATATCATGGCTGAGCAACGTCGTAAATTACGCTTAGGCGAGCTAATGGTGCAGCAGGGCTTGATTAGTCAAGACCAGCTACGTATCGCGCTAATGGAGCAAGAGCAAAATGACTTGCCTTTAGGTCGCCAGCTTGTTCGCCTAGGCTTTGTGACAGAAGCGATGGTGCGCGATACTGTGGCCCACACAATAGGTACTGAAAGTATTGATTTATCTACGGTAGTGGCGGATTCCGAAGCCTTGCAAATGGTGACGCAAGACTTTTGTCGCCGCTATCATTTATTGCCTGTGGCTTATGACGAAGCGACTAAATCTATGTCTGTGGCGATGGCTGATATGTTTAACGTGGTGGCATTGGATCAATTGCGTGCCATGTTGGGCGGGCAAATTCAGCTTAAGCCAGTGTTGGCGGCTGAGGCGCAGCTTGAAGAGTTTATTGACCAGTTTTATGGTTACGAGCTTTCAGTAGATGGCATTTTGCGTGAAATTGAAACAGGTGAAATTGATTATCAAAGTTTAGCCGCAGATGGGCATGAATATACACAGCCTGTGGTGCGTCTTGTAGGGGCGCTGCTGATGGATGCGGTTAAACGCGGTGCATCAGATATTCACTTTGAGCCAGAGTTTGCTTTTTTACGCATTCGGTATCGTATTGATGGCGTATTACAGCAAATCCGTAGCTTGCATAAAAGTTACTGGGGCGGTGTGGCGGTGCGGCTTAAAGTGGTGAGCGGTTTAGATATTGCCGAAACACGCGCCCCCCAAGATGGCCGCTTAAACATGAATTTATGTGGTCGTCCGATTGACTTTCGCGTTTCTACACACCCCACGATTCATGGAGAAAATATCGTATTACGGGTGTTAGACCGTGAAAAATCCATTATGCCAATGGAGCGTATGGGCTTGCGTCCATCTACTTTAGATGAATTGCATCTCATGATGACGCGCCCTGAAGGCATTTTAATTGTGACAGGGCCAACGGGTAGTGGTAAAACCACCACTTTATATTCACTGCTCACGCATCAAAACTCTGAAGCTGTGAACATTATGACGCTGGAAGACCCAGTGGAATATCCCGTCACCATGATGCGTCAAACATCAGTGGCTGAAGTCAATAAAGTAGACTTTGCCAATGGCATACGCTCAATTATGCGGCAAGACCCCGACATTATCTTGGTGGGTGAAATTCGAGATGAAGATACCGCTACCATGGCTTTTCGTGCTGCGATGACGGGGCATCAGGTGTTTAGCACTTTGCACACAAACTCAGCACTTGGGGCTTTTCCACGGTTAGCTGATATTGGTATATTGCCTGACATCATGGCTGGCAATATTATTGGCGTAGTAGCGCAACGCTTGGTGCGTGTGCTGTGTCCGCATTGTAAAGTGAAGCACATACCAGATGATTTAGAGCGCAAAATTCTACGTTTAAAACCTAGCGAACAAGCACAAATTTATCAAGCGCAAGGGTGTAAGCAGTGTAACCATACAGGATATCGTGGGCGTATGGCGATTATTGAGCTATTGCGCATAGACAGTGATTTTGATGCGCTTATTTCACGTCGTGCTCATTTGGATGAATTGCAAAAACTCGCGATGGATAAAGGCTTTACCCCACTAGCAGAAGATGGCGTACGGCGCATTTTAGAAGGTTACACTAGTCTTGCTGAGGTGATGCGCGTGATTGATTTAACTAGCCGCATTCGCACTTAAGCTTCGCATATCATGCCTTCTTTTAATTATAACGCGGTAGATAAGCTCGGTCGCATGGCGATAGGTCAAATAGATGCCAGCAATGAAGCAGATTTAGAAATCCGTTTGGCGCGCATGGGCTTAGATTTAATTACCTTTAGACCTGCTAAAAAATCAACCAGCCTAATGAGTAGCCGAGTCAGTAATCAAGACTTAGTTATGTTTTGCTTTCAGCTTGAGCAACTTACCAGCGCAGGTGTACCCTTGTTAGAGGGCTTAAATGACTTACGCGAAAGTAGCGATAATTTATATTTTCAAAAAATTATTGGTGCAATCAGCGCGGAGGTTGAAGGTGGTAAAATGTTCAGTCAAGCCCTAGCAGAACACCCTCAAGTATTCAGCGAGGTATTTGTGAGCTTAATTGATGCAGGTGAGCGCACGGGGCAATTACCTGCTGTACTGAATAATTTATTTGAAACCATACGTTGGCAAGATGAGTTAGTATCGCAAACTAAAAAATTATTGATTTACCCCGCTTTTGTGGCAACGGTAGTGATGGGTGCGGTGGTATTTTTAATGACATATTTAGTGCCGCAAATGGTATTATTTTTGCGTAATATGGGGCAAGAGTTACCACTTAACACACAGATTTTAATTGCAATTTCCAATGTGTTTGTTGCTTATTGGTGGCTGATTATTGGCTTGCCTATCCTCATTGTTGTGATTTTAGCTGCAGTCATTCGCAGCAGCCCGCAAGCGCGTTATCGGTTTGATATGCTGAAGCTTAACTTACCTATTACGGGCACTATTTTGCATAAAATCATTATGGCGCGATTTGCACGCTATTTTGCGCTCATGTATCAAACGGGCATTCCTATTTTAGAGGCGATTAAAATTTGCGAGAATATTGTGGGCAATCGTGTGGTGGCTGATGCTTTGAGCCGCGTGCATACACAAATTAACGCAGGAGATGCGATGAGCGAAAGCTTTCGTAACGCGGGTTTATTTCCACAACTTGTGGTGCGGATGATTAAAGTGGGCGAGAGTACAGGCGGGCTAGATAAGTCTTTGCTTAATATCAGCTATTTTTACGATCGCGATGTGAACGATTCTATGCAGAAAATGCTTAAAATGATAGAGCCAGCCCTTACAATCATTTTAGGGCTTATCCTTGCATTTATTATGTTCTCAGTGCTGGGTCCAGTTTATGATTCGTTTAGTAAGCTAAAAATTTAAATGTTTAAAAATAATCAATCTAGAATTATGCTGTGCGCCACCACGAATGGCTTGTTAGCTGGGCTTTGGTCTGGGAGAAAGTTACAAGGGAATCAATTTTTTGCGAATGATGAAACTGGACATTTAGCCTTTACTGATTTTTTAAAACAACAGCCTGAAACACCAGTATATTTAATTGCAGATGCGGTTGAAGAAGACTATAAGTTAGAAAGCTTACCTCACACAGTAGGCAATGCGCGGCGTGAGTTGGTGATGCGTAAGCTTAATCAGTTTTATCGTAGGTTAAATTACCGCACGGCACATTTTATTGACCGCGCTAAAGACAAACGTAAAGACGATAATTTTTTATTTGTTGCGCTCAATAATGATGATTTTTTACAAAATTGGGTAGCGATTATTCAATCTTCTGCAGTGCCGTTGGTGGGTATTTATTTGCTCCCAATGTTAAGCCAAAAATTGGCGCAGCAGCTTAAGCTAACATCACCTCATATTTTGTTGTGCGAGCAATTAACTTCAGGGCTCAGGCAGACTTACTTGCATAATGGGCGTTTGCGCATGAGCCGTTTAGTGCCTAATCCCCCTGTAGATGCAAGTAAACTGGGTTACTTTTACTTAGTAGAAGTTGAAAAAACTCAACTCTATTTAATGAGTCAGCGTTTAATTTCGCGCGAAACGTCTATGCAATTAGTGCTACTTAGTGCAGATGGGGCAACACAGGCTATTAGCCAAGCCATCAGCCATGAGCAAGGTTTAAATTGCACCGATATTAGTTTAAAACCCTTGGCTGAAAATTTAGGCTTACCTTTAAATTTGATGCAACAAATGCCCGCGTTGTTGCACATGCAGTTATTAGCCAATGGGCAGTTGGTTGATAATTTAGCTCCACCAGCACTGACGCGACATTTTCAATTAGCTAAAATTAAAACGGCCATTAAAGTGAGTACGGTCATACTTAGCGTATTAGCCCTGTTGGCGGCTGGCTTGCTATTTAAGTTAGGGTTTGATGATCAATCTGCCTACAGCACAGCACAACAAGATACCCTTATCATGCAACATCGTTATGATGAAGTGGCTAAAAACTTTCCTAGCACTGTGCTGAGTGCTACTGATTTGCAAGCTGCGGTAGCATTGGATCAAACGATTGCCAATTACCCAAAATCACCACGGCGTATGATGCAGGTAGTGAGTGCTGCTTTAGAACAAGCAGCACTTGAGCATATTCAACTCAATAGAATGCGCTGGGTATTGAGCAATGACAGCAATTTAAAAGATGATGATAAATTCATGCCATCGTCAGTCGCCCCAGTAGCGCAAAATAACGTGCAAGCCATCGCAACTAACCCTGCCCAACTCAATGAAGTGGCGTTTATTACAGCTGAAATTGCTGAGTTTATGGGCGATTATCGCGCAGCCTTAAGTAACGTGCATCAGCTTGTGGCGAGTTTGCGTGCCGATCAACGCGTGGCACAGGTAGAAGTGTTACAAGAACCCGTGAACGTGAGCTCTTTTGTAGGCTTGCAAGGAAGTACCGCAGATGAGCAATCTACCCAAAAACAACCTGCTTTCTTCAAGCTGAAAGTAACGCTTAAGCCTGTCAATGTAGCCATTGCAGGAGTTCCCCAGCCATGACCCTCAACCAACAAGATTGGCAAAAATTAAAAATGCCATTGGTGCTATTGGGCATTACGATTGTGGTAGCAATCGCATTGCTCGCTGCAGCCCAACATTACAACGCTAAGCAAGCGCAATCCTTGCAAACACAGCAAAACTTACTCAACGCAGCACGGCAACGTTTTCAGTCATCGGGTGCTGAAAAAGCTATGCTGGTTGAATTTTTGCCAAAATACCAAACTTTAATCAGCAAAGGCTTGGTGGGCGAAGAGCGGCGCATTGAATGGGTAGAAAACCTACGTGCGCAACATAAACAACACAAACTCTTCGGCATTCAATACAGCATTGGTGCACAAGAAAAATATGCACCTACTTTTGCAAGCAACCTAGGCGGGGTCACCTTAAATCGGTCTATCATGAAACTAGAGCTTGATATGCTGCATGAAGGCGACATATTGCAACTTACCGAATCGCTCAGTGCGCACAATGCCGCCACTTTTATATTGCGAGATTGTGAAATCACTAGAATCAACACTAGCACAGCAAGCTTAACTAACCAGTTGATTGGCAACCTACACGCACAATGCGAGCTAGATTGGCTCACCTTGCGCGAGCCTGTGCCAGACCAAGTTGCGGTGGCTTCACCATGAAGATAAAAAAATTAAACATTCTTTTACTATGTGGTCTGCAAATAGGCTTGCTCACGTTGAACTTACACGCAGCCCCCAGTGATGATTTTGGCCGCCTATTTAGCCGCCCTAATGAGCGTAAAAGCTTAGACATACTCAGGCAAAATCAAAAACTAAAAGTGATTAAACCAGAAGATAATATTGCAACTGCACCTGAGAATATTGCCCCACCACAGCTACCCGCGCCTGTAACTTTGCAAGGTTACGTAAAACGAAGCGATGGCACAAGTACATTGTGGATTAACAACAAAGCCGTGCAAGAAAATAGCGCGGTAGATGAGGTGCAAATTGGCAAACTACAATCCCAAACAGGCACAACCCAAGCTATGGATGGACTTAATGTGAAAATTCCTGCCAATGGTAAACAAATTCGCCTAAAAGCAGGGCAGGTATATTTGCCAGAAACCAATCAAATCCGCGAACTTAAAACGGTAGAAAAAGCCAAGCGTCTGAATTTGGAAGAAACAGGGGTGATTGCAAATGATGAGCAATTGCAACCATAAAAAACAGCTACGTCAAAAAGGTTTTGCCTTGATTACTTTTGTATTGGTTTTGTTGCTTGCAGGTACCGCAGTGATGTTTTCTTTGTTAGATGGTAATCAAGTCAAGGTAGCGCAAGATAAAAAGACAGCGTTGGCTTTGTCGGAGGCAAAAAATGCTTTGATAGGATTCGCAGCAAGAAGTGGTGTGGCAGTTGGAGCCGCCCGTCCTGGTGATTTGCCTTGTCCAGATAATTATCCATCGGGGCATGTTAATGAAGGTACTTCTGGAAGCGTGTTCGCAACAACTTGTAATGGAAATGCAATAGGTAGATTGCCTTGGAAAACATTAGGAATAGCTGACTTGCGTGATGCTAATGGTGATCGGCTTTGGTATGCAGTTTCAAATAACTTTAAGAATAACCCAAGGGTTTATCCTCTTAATAGCGATACTTTGGGAACAATTTCTTTGCGTGATTCAGCAGGTCAACTTTTGAATGATGGAGCATCTGGAAGTGGTTTAGTGGCAGTTATTTTCTCGCCTGGGGTACCAATTGTTCGTCAAGATGAGGTGCCCCAGGTGAGGGAAAATGCTAACTTTAACAACCCAATACATTATTTGGATATTGCGTTGGGAGAGGATAATCAAAATTTTATCAATGGAAATGTAGATGGTTTTATTAGTGGGATTGTAAAAGATGTGAATGGTAACGTTGTTCTCAATGATAAGGTAATCGCAATTACACAACGTGAAATCATGACTCCAGTTGAAAAAAGAGTCGCAGCAGCTGTTTCCAATGCTTTACTAGACCATTACTGTCAGCCAGATGCTGCTAATTATGCGACTAAAAATTGCACTGGTAATATAGGTAATCAATTTTATCCTAGACCAGCAGTATTCTCAGATACTTCTTGTTTTGGCGCGTTGAGTGTCCTTACCTGCCCTTCATCAATTGCTGAAAATAGAGGACGCATAGCAGTCACTTTAGATGCTGGGGCATGGAATGCTACTTCAATTTTACGAGGTACCGCCGTAAATAATTGGTTCCAGAGAAATGGATGGAGAGAGCAAACATATTATTCGGTTGATGTTGCATGTGTTAGTCCAGCGGTAAATTGTGGTGGTGGGCTAGGTTTGAGTCTGACGTTAAATAACGCACTTAATAACCCTTTAAGTAGAGTGATTGTTACTATGTCAGGTAGTTCACAGATTGGTCAATTGCGCGGGACAAATCCTGACAAGCAGAATGTATTAAATTATCTAGAAGATGAAAATGCAGTACCACTTGATGATGTGTTTACTAGAGCTGCAGCGGGTGTGGCATTTAATGATTATTCAGTTAATATTCCACAATGATAACTACTATATATAAAGCTAAGGGTTTTACTTTAGTTGAGATGGCGATAGTGCTGACTATTATAGGCATTATGCTAGGTGGGTTTTTAGTTTCACTTACAGCTCAACTTGAGTTAAGAAGTGTTGCAGAGGCGCGGCAGCTATTAGGAAACGCGCAAGAGGCTCTGATGGGCTACTCTTTGGGTAATAGACATTTACCTTGTCCAGATAAAGTTGCTGGTGCAGATAATGGTGATAATGATAGACCTAACGATGGGCGAGAGGATTTTGATGCCGCAACAGGTACGTGTATCACTCAAGAAGGCAATTTACCTTGGGCAACACTTGGTTTGTTGGAAAATGATCCGTGGGAGCAGCGTTTAATTTATCGCGTGGTAGCAGGATTTTCACAAAGACCAACACCCCCACTAAACTCTTTTGGATTGGCAACACCTAGCAACATTAGGGTGTGTAATGAGGCAGCTTGTAATGTGCCTAGACTCACAGATGTTGCTGTGGCTGTGGTGGTGTCAAGAGGTAGAAATAGGGGTGTTTGTAATACATTACCTTCATTGCCAGCATGTGAAGACGAGCGTCAAAATGATAATGGAGATAATGATTTTGTCAGTCATGAACCAAGAGTTGCTACTTTATTAACACCAAATGCTGAATATGACGATATTGTGGTGTGGCTCTCAGGTAGCATCTTAATCAATCGCATGGTTGCTGCAGGCCAATTACCTTAATGAACGACAATCAACTTCTCCGTTATAGCCGCCATATTTTGCTTCCACAAGTAGAGTATGCGGGGCAAAATAAGTTGGTGAATAGCCATGCGTTGATTGTGGGAGCGGGTGGTTTGGGTGCGCCTTCATCCTTATATTTAGCGGCAAGTGGTGTTGGTACTTTAACGATATGTGATTTTGATGTGGTGGACTTAACCAACTTGCAGCGTCAAATTGTGCATACTACGGCAGCGGTGGGCATGAATAAGGCATTATCTGCGCAAAAAACATTGCATGAAATCAACCCTGAAGTAAAAGTGAATGCGGTGTGCATTCGTGCCAAAGAGGCTGAGTTGCAACAATTAGTTGCCCAAGCCGATGTGGTGTTAGATTGTTCGGATAACTTTGCTACACGCTATACGTTAAATCGCCTATGTGTTGCACTCAAAAAACCGTTGGTGTCTGGTGCAGCTATTGGCTTTGAAGGGCAAATCACCGTGTATGACATGCGTTCAGAAACCAGCCCGTGCTATCACTGCTTGTTTCCTGATAATGGTGAAGAGTCAGAACTGCGTTGCTCAAGTAATGGTGTTTTTTCGCCATTGGTAGGCATCATAGGCACGACCCAAGCTGCAGAAGCACTTAAGTTGCTGATGGGTATTGGTGAAAGTCTGCAGGGTCGCTTACTTTTATTAGATGCACTTTCAATGGAATGGCGCACAATTAAGCTCAAACGTGATGTTGCATGTGCTGTGTGTGGAGAGCAACACCACTGAAAATGAAAAACGGCTCGCATCGCTGCAAGCCGCTTATTATTTGGTGGCTGGGGGCGGAATCGAACCGCCGACACGCGGATTTTCAATCCGCTGCTCTACCGACTGAGCTACCCAGCCTTGGGTTAAACAAGAGGTTTAACACTTGCAAACTTCGGTATATGTTTGCAAGTCGCGCATTATAGCAAATATTTCTTAAATAGATATACTTTACGAAACTTAATCTTTATTTATCGTAAATTTTATGCAGAATAAATCTATGATTTGAGTGCGTTAGTTTCTTAAGTTAATTTCAAATTTTTGAAGTTATTTTTATGGGAGGTTGTATGGGTTTATTTTCTCTTATTAAAGAAGCGGGTGAAAAATTGTTTGGTGTGGGCGAGGCAAAAGCTGCTGAGGTGGTTGCTAAGAAAGATTCAACGCCAGTGAATGTAGAGGGGGCAGTTGAGCCACAGTTTTATACGGTTGTGCGAGGCGATACACTTTTTTTCTAAAGTAGCAAAAGAATTTTATGGCAACGCAAATGCTTATATGACTATTTTTGAAGCCAATAAGCCTATGTTAAGCCACCCAGATAAAATTTATCCGGGTCAAATGTTGCGTATTCCACCACAATAATTTTTTTTGTATTTTTTTAATTTAGGAGAGTTAAGATGAGTGCATTATTACGTGTGGTATTAGCAGGTTTGTTTACAACAGCATTATTAGCGGGTTGTAATAAAACTGAAGAGGTGAGTGAAGCAGCTAAAACGGAGATGAGCGAGGCTGTTGATTCAGCTAAAAATGCGGCGACTGCAACTACAGAGGCCGCCCAAGCCACGGCAGACCAAGCCGCTGGGGCAGTATCTGAAGCAGCAACTGATGCCAAAGAAGTCGCAGTAGATGCTGTGGCAGTGACTAAAGAAGCAGTAGCGGCTGAAGCGGCTAAACAGTAAGTTTTCGTTTTTATAAAACCCGCAATACTTAGTTGTGTTGCGGGTTTTTTATTGCCTTGCTTCAGGTAAAATGCGGTATGGTTAATTTTAATATCCCTTCGGTGCATCAAAATCTCCCACAAAATTTTGCGGATAATTTACTACAAAAAATCAATTTAAAAACTAAGCCACTAGGAGCGTTGGGAGATTTAGAGCGGCTTGCTTTTCAAATTGGGTTGATGCAACGCTCACTTTCGCCGCAGTTAAATAAACCCACCATGTTAGTGTTTGCTGGAGATCACGGCATTGTTGAGGCGGGTGTGAGCCCATATCCACAAGCGGTGACTGCGCAAATGGTGCTAAATTTTTTGAGCGGTGGCGCGGCAATCAATGTGTTTGCACGTCAAAATAATATGCAGCTACGTGTGGTGGATGCAGGGGTAAATTACCAGTTTAGCGAACACGAAGATTTAATTTCTGCCAAAATGGGGTTGGGCACGCTTAACTTCTTAAATGCGCCAGCCATGACAATTGCGCAATGTGAGCAAGCACTTAATTTTGGTGCTGCCATTGCTAATCAAGAGATTGACTCAGGTTGTAATGTCATGGGCTTTGGTGAGATGGGCATAGGCAATAGTTCATCTGCCAGTTGCTTAATGAGTGTGTTATGTCAGTTACCAATAGAGACGTGCGTTGGGCGGGGCACTGGTTTAGATGATGCAGGTTTAGCACATAAGAAAGCAGTGCTTACACAAGCAGTTCAACGCCACCAAGTAAGTGAAAATGATGCTTTGCAAGTGCTGGCAACGTTTGGCGGGTTTGAAATCGCTATGATGGTGGGAGCAATGTTGGCGGCAGCAGCGCGTCACACTTTATTGTTGGTAGATGGTTTTATTACAACGGCGGCATTGCTAGTGGCGTATCAATTTCAGCCTAATATATTACAGTATTGTGTGTTTACACATTGTTCTGGCGAAGCAGGGCATCGGCAATTGTTAGTACATTTAGAGGTAAAACCCTTGTTAGACATTGGGATGCGCCTAGGCGAGGGTTCAGGGGTGGCAGTAGCTTATCCCTTAGTGTTGGCAGCGGTGAATTTTTTAAATGAAATGGCAAGTTTTGCTAGCGCAGGAGTCAGCACAAAGTGCGAATAAACTTAAGTAAGGAATGGCGATATTTTCTACTGGCATTAGGTTTTTTTACGCGCGTTCCTACCCCCAGCTATGTTGACTTTAAAGAAGAAGAGCTTAATCACGCATCTCAATATTTTCCATTAGTAGGCGTGCTGGTTGGCTTGGTGGGCGCACTGGCTTTTATTGCGAGTGTGCAACTCTTACCAAGTCATTTGGCGGTGCTGTTGAGCATGGCAACCACCGTTTATTTAACAGGCGCATTTCATGAAGATGGCTTGGCTGACAGTGCAGATGGCTTAGGTGGTGGTTGGGATAGTGAGCGAATACTCACTATTATGCAAGATTCACGTTTGGGGACTTATGGTGCGGTGGTCCTGTTTTTTGCATTGATGCTGAAGTATCAGTTGTTAAACGCCTTGCCCATGCCAATGATAGCAATGAGTTTAATCACGGCACATGCGCTTAGCCGATTATGGGCCTTATATATGATGGCAAGTTTGAATTATGTTAAAGCGCAAGGCAAAGCTAAGCCCTTGGCAACACAAGTGCAACCCAAGGCACTGGCACTTGCAACGTTATTTGGCACAATGCCTTTTGTGTGGATGCTTTATGATGCGGGTGGCGTGCAATATGTGCTGACACTTGCACTTTATTGTCTATTGCCGATGGGCATGGTTTTTTTATGGTGGCGCAATAAAATTAAATGCTGGATTGGTGGTTATACGGGAGATTGCTTAGGTGCCACTCAGCAATTAACGGAAATAGCTTTTTATTTAGGGCTGGTTGCCTATTGCGGCGTGTTTTAATGCATTTATATTTAATTCGCCATACTTCCTTAAACATTGCACCTAACATTTGTTACGGGCAAAGTGATGTAGATGTTTCAAATCACTTTCAAGTTGAACAAAAAGCCCTGGCAGAAAAAATAGCACACATTCAGTTTGATGCGATTTATGCCAGCCCTTTGCAACGGTGCACTAAGCTTGCGCAAGCACTCAACAAAGGCACAATACAGCTAGATTCTCGATTAAGAGAGCTCAATTTTGGGGATTGGGAAATGCAAGTTTGGGATGCCATTCCGCGTGTACTATTTGATGCATGGGCGGCTGATTATGCGAACTTATCACCCCCTAATGGTGAAAGTTTTAGCCAGCTACATGTCCGTTGTAAAAGCTTTGTGGAAGAAGTAAGTCAACACTTACATGGTCAGCATGTTGCCGTGGTGACGCATGGTGGAGTGATTCGCGCTATATTGGCAGAAGCCTTGAATATGCCCCTAAAAGGCTTGTTTAGAATCACAATAGACCATGCAAGCGTGACGCAGATTTCATTTAATGAAGCCGTGCCTAAAGTGAAATATGTGAATCGTTAAACTCCTCAGGATTGGTTTTTAAAAAGCAGTTTAAGCCACAGAGAACACTGAGTTCACAGAGGAAAACAAACTGTTAGCCAATCATCTCTCATCACCTATTTGGCGAGGATAAGATTGTGTTTAATCCTTAGTTTTGTTGGTGTTCTCTGTGGCTTAAACTGCTTTCTATCGGATTAGATATAGATAAGGGAGTTCGCCATGACGTTATTTCATGGTGGGCATCACAAACTCAGAGCCAGTGCTTTTAGCGACAGATGGCCAACGTGAAGTGGTGGTTTTTAAGCGGGTGTAAAAGCGCATACCTTCTGTGCCGTAAATGTGGTGGTCGCCGAAGAGTGAGCGTTTCCAGCCACCAAAGCTGTGGAAAGCGATAGGCACTGGAATTGCCACATTCACGCCCACCATGCCAGCTTGTACGCGGTTGGTGAATTCACGTGCTACTTCGCCATCTCGCGTGAAAATAGCGGTGCCGTTGCCAAACTCATGGTCATTCACGAGTTGCAAAGCTTCCTCAAAGTTAGCCGAGCGCACAATGGATAGTACTGGACCAAAAATTTCTTCTTTGTAAATGCGCATATCGCGCGTCACGTGATCAAATAAGCAAGGACCTAAGAAAAAGCCTTTTTCATGTCCTGCTACAGACAAGCCACGACCATCGATCACCAGATTTGCACCTTCAGTAACGCCAAAATCGACATATTCTTTTACCTTAGCAAAATGCTGTGGTGTTACTAACGGCCCCATGTCGGCTTTTTCATTCAAGCCTTGGTCTATGGTGATGGTTTTCACTTTTTCTTTTAATTTTTCAACGAGTTTATCTGCAATGTCTCCTACAGTCACTGCAACAGAAATCGCCATGCAACGCTCACCAGCAGAGCCATAACCCGCGCCGATTAAAGCATCAGCTACTTGGTCTAAATCTGCATCTGGCATGACGACTAAATGGTTTTTTGCGCCACCTAGTGCCTGCACGCGTTTGCCGTTTTTGGTGCCAGTGCTGTAAATATGCTCGGCAATCGGTGTTGAGCCTACAAAGCTAATCGCTTGTATGCGTTTGTCGGTAAGCAACACATCCACCGCTTCTTTATCGCCATTGACGATATTAAATACGCCCGCTGGTAGTCCT
Organism: Methylotenera sp.; assembly: GCA_013140755.1. Taxonomy (GTDB): domain Bacteria; phylum Pseudomonadota; class Gammaproteobacteria; order Burkholderiales; family Methylophilaceae; genus Methylotenera. The sequence goes on from JABFSF010000057.1 coordinate 16,624, forward strand.
GCTTCTGCGAGTAAATCTGCCAGCATCAGTGAGGCACTTGGGGTTTTTTCAGAAGGTTTAAGCACAAAAGTGTTGCCTGTAGCGAGTGCCATTGGAATCATCCAAAGCGGCACCATGACAGGGAAGTTAAATGGTGTAATGCCAGCCACTACGCCCAAAGGTTGGTGCATCGAGTAAGTGTCAATGCCTGTGCCCACATTATCGTTAAAGTCACCTTTCATTAAATGAGGCATTCCGCAAGAAAACTCCACAACTTCAATGCCACGTGTCACTTCACCACGTGCGTCAGAAATAGTTTTGCCATGTTCTAATGAAATAGCTTTAGCTAAATCATTTGCACGCTCATCTAACAAGGCTTTAAATTTAAACATAATGCGTGCGCGACGCAATGCTGGTGTAGCGGACCAGGCAGGAAAAGCAGCGTGTGCCGCAGCAATCGCAGTTTCAGTTTCAGTTGCACTAGCGTTGCATAGCTTGGCTGAGACTGCGCTCGTGGCAGGGTTGTAAACGTCACTTAATCTGCCGCTAGTGCCAGTAAGGTGTTGACCATTAATATAATGACCGATAGTGCTAATGCTCATTGGTGTTGCTCCATTAAATTGTTCTTGTTGTATAGGTTATTAAGGTTTTGACCTACAGTTCGTCAGGTTGTTGATGCGCCGCCCAAGCTTGCTCATTTTTAAGATAATTGCTAGCGTCTAAGCCCGTCTCACCTTGATTTGCCACGTATTTAATCGCTGCATTGAGTGTGCTAAAAATACGGTCAATCTCATGCTTTTCTATGGTGAGTGGGGGTGAAATTGCAATAATGTCGCCTGTGTAGCGCACATGCAAGCCTAACTCATAGCATTTAAGATAAGTGGCAAAAGCAAATGCACCCACTTTACCTGCGATTGCTTCAAATTCAATTCCTGCTACTAGCCCGATATTGCGTATATCTTTAACCATAGGCAAACCTTTTAGGCTATGTGCGGCTTGTTCAAAATAATCACTTAAGTTCGCAGCACGGTCTTCTAATTTTTCTGCAGCAAAAATATCTAGCGTGGCAATCGCTGCTGCACATGCAATTGGGATTGCGCTATAGGTATAACCATGTGGCAATTCGATTGCGCCAGCAGGTGATTTTTCCATAAACGCGTCATAAATTTCACGCTTAACTGCTACAGCTCCCATAGGAACCACGCCGTTAGTCAGACCTTTTGCACAGGTAAGAATATCTGGAATGACATCAAAATGGTCAGCGCCCCATTTTGTGCCAAGACGACCAAAGCCTGTAATCACTTCATCAAAAATCAGCAAAATACCATACCTATCGCAAATTTCGCGCAGACGTTTTAAGTAACCTTTTGGTGGAATAATCACACCTGCTGAACCTTGCATAGGTTCTACAATCAGCGCGGCAATAGTGGAAGGGTCGTGCAAGGTTAATATGCGTTGTTCAAACTCGTTAGCTAAGGCAATGCCACCATCTGCTGGAACGCCTTTGGTAAAAGCATTTTTTGCAATATCCAGTGGGTGGCGAATATGATCAACCCCAGCTAAACCATTACCAAATACTTTACGATTACCAGCAATGCCGCCGACTGCAAGACCACCAAAGTTTACACCATGATAGCCGCGCTCGCGACCAATCAGCTTATTGCGCATGGGGTTACCGCAAACGCGATGGTAAGCTAAGGCAATTTTTAAGGCAGTATCAGCAGATTCTGAACCTGAGTTTGTAAAGAAAATACGGTCTAAACCCGCTGGCATGTAAGCGGCTACGCGCTCTGCTGCCTCAAATGCCAAGGGGTGGCTGGATTGGAATGCAGGGGCGTAATCTAGGGTTAGTAATTGTTGACCAACTGCGGCGGCAATACTTTCACGGCCATGACCTGCTGGCGTACACCACAAACCCGCTGTGCCATCGAGAATTTGCCTGTCATCCATTGTGGTGTAGTAATTGCCTTTTGCTGCTTTAAAAAGCCTAGGCATGGCTTTAAATTGGCGATTAGCGGTAAAGGGAATCCAGTAATGCGATAAGTCTGGTAATTGAGTTGGCAGAGTCGTTTTAGACATCATCTTAAATTATTGTCATTGAATGGTGCGATTATCAGTATGTTTAGCATCATGTGTCAAGAATGGTTTATTGTAAAATTAACTAATTGATTTTATGTATATTTAAATACAAAATGTTATTGTATATTTAACACATTAAACAGGGTGTTAATTGCAATATATTGGTATATTGAATCTTAGGTGAATAATATGGATGCAGATTTAGGCGCAAGGTTGCGCATGGTGCGCTTGCGCAAACAGTTCTCTCAACGTGCATTGGCAAAGCGTGCTGGTGTGGCAAATGCAACTATTTCACTGATTGAATCTGGCCAAACTAGTCCTTCGGTAAGTGCCTTAAAGCGCATATTGGCAGGTATTCCCATGACTTTGGCTGAGTTCTTTTCAGATGAGTTGCCTAGTGCGCAAAGTGATGTTTTTTATCGTGCTGAATCACTTACAGAAATTAGTGGTGGCAAAGGTATTTCATATCGTCAAATTGGCTCAGCTAAAGCAGGTCATGTGTTGCAGATTTTGTATGAAACTTATGAGGTAGGGGCAGATACTGGCTTAGTCATGCTACAACATGAAGGGGAAGAAGGTGCGGTTATCCTGTCAGGACGTTTAGAGGTGACAGTCGGTGAGCGTACGCGTGTGCTAGGCGTAGGAGATGCTTATTATTTTAATAGCCGTGAGCCACACCGCTTTCGTAACGCGGGTAATATGCCCTGCGTTTTAGTGAGTGCATGTAGTCCGCCAACGTTTTAGGCAGCTTTTGGGGTTATGCAACGGTAGAGCCATTACATTGTTCGCAATACACTGTGCCTAAACGCAGGTGGTATTTGATGTGCTCACCCGCTTCTATCACGCGTTGGCAGCCATCGCAGATTGAGCCAGCATCAATGATCATTTCACCAAAGCCTTCTAATGGTAGGCTGGTACTTCCAAACGCTCTTGCCCACGGTTCGCTTTTTACAATATCTTGTCTGTAGTAACGTTCAATCTCCATCCAGCGTTGTGACATGGCTTCAGATAATCCCGCTCTGCGATGGCACGCAATCATGAGAGCCTCTCGATGATTGTAAATCTCTTCTGAAATTACCATCCAATGATGTGCATTTTTAGGACGCTCACCAAAGTAAGTGCGTTCTCCTGTGCAAACTTGCCGCATAAATGAAAACACTTTCTCAATCGAGCGTTGCATGGTGGTGCCATGAAAATAAGGTGCAAGTAGCGCATCTTGATAAACCCGACCATAAAAATCATTAAGAATCACAGACAATAATTCGCCTTCTTGTAAGGCTGTCCATAGTTCAGGGTCAGGCGGTGGATATTTAGCCTTTTCTGGATCAAACGCTTGAGTGTTCAATGGCGTTGTAGTGCTTGCTGGTGAGTTTAAATCCGCTTGATTAGTATCAGCGACTTTGACCTCGCTGGAGTCAAATGGCCCTTGAATCTCTAGCATATCCTCAAGAGATAAGCCAAGCAGCCAGTTACTAAAAGTATCCTCTGGCACATCTGGGGTATGAGTTTCAATAAAATAATCATGGCTGGGGTGATTGCTAATCATCAATGTACGCACTTCGCCATGCGGTGCACGGATGTTGATGTATTGCCCAAAACTTGGCGGTGATAAGAGGGTTGGCTCAAGCAGTAGTTGATAGGTATTTGCGTGTAGCAATGTTTTACCTTGCAATATCGTACTCGTGAAATTTTTAGGGTCAATATCCGCCTGAATTTCCATGTTTTCTGTAGGAACACACAAGCAGGGTAAAAATACCTTACGCTCAATTTGCGAAGCTGATAAGCCCTTTTGCGACTTGGGAGGGATATCTCCCGATATTGCAATTTGTTTACAACTATGGCACGCACCGTCACGGCAAGAAAAAGCTACGGTAATGCCTAAACGCAAGTAAGCATCAAGTAATTTTTCGTTTTCTAAAGTGGTAAACGTATGATTTTCAAGGTGGATAGTAGCCATGTGTGAGATGCAGAAAATATGAACTAAGTGTTGTACTAGTATAACAACATTAACCACGTCAATGTGGCGTTAATAACTCAGCGCATCTCGTAATTGATACCACGCCATGCCTAGCACTAATGCGGGTGTGCGTAGCCACTTTCCGCCTTGAAAATCATGGTGTTTGATGCTGGCAAATACGTCTAAGCGTTGCGATTGCCCTGCAATAGCTTCTGCCACGAGCTTGCCTGCTAAGCCTGTGAGTGCTACACCGTGACCTGAAAAGCCTTGTAGATAATATACATTATTGGCTACGCGCCCAAAATCAGGCGCACGGCTCAGAGTGATGTCCACAAAGCCACCCCAAGTGTATTCCACCTTAACGTTTTTTAGTTGTGGAAAAGTCTCAATCATGCGCGCTTGCATTTTTCCTGTGAGGTTGAATGGAGTCATGGCACTATAGCTAACGCGCCCGCCGTAAATCATGCGCTTATCGGCTGAAAATCTAAAATAATCTAGCACGAAATTAGTATCACACACGGCCGCATTGTTTGGGATGAGCGTGCTAGCCAAAGTGGGGTTAATGGGCTCAGTGCCTATAATATAGGTGCCTACAGGCATGATGCGTTTATTCAAACGCGGTGCGAGTTTGGGCGATATTTCAGGTAGATACATATTGTCTGCTAACACCACAAACTTGGCTTTTACCGTGCCCTTTTCGGTGTGGAGTACAGCAGTATCGCCTTGTTGCAT
>JABFSF010000099.1 GCA_013140755.1 Methylotenera sp.
CCAGTTACCACTTGGTTGGTAATCGTGCCAGATTGTAGAATTATTTGCTGGATAGCTTGATCGTTCGCGCAGGTGCCAGGCCCAGTTGGGCAGTTGTCCCCTCCAGTTGTGTTGGTGCCCGTTCCAGTTCCGCTGGCACCTGAGGCACCTCCTCCAGAAGGCGGCGTATTGTTTATGGATGGATTGCATTTATCACTCACGCAAACCCTTGACGTAGTCTTTTCTATGTGCTTTAAGCTTCTAGAGCTTCTGTTTTCATATCTTGTTGTAAACGTTCTATCCACCATTCCATTTCCGTCTTCTGGACCATCATTGTAATCTACTCCATAATCTCCCATTGGTCCTGTTTCTATTTCATAATCAGATGACCCAGTACCAGGAATTTGGCTACCAGCGACAGCAACTTGCATATGCACAACACAAAGCATCAGTACTAGAGATAATCTCTTTTTCATACTTGTAAATCCTTATTAAAATTGCCGACTTAGGCTAATGCCAGCACTGGTTTCATTAACATTACGTTTGTCAAACACACTGCCCAGCGTTACGCCTATGCTGGTTTCAGTGGTAATTGCATAACGGGTGCCCAAACTGTAACTAAAGTAGTCTTTATCACCTGTGCCAGCAATAAATTCACGGTTGGACTTATTCCAATTAAGGTTGACAAACGGCGTCCATTTGTTCAACTGATAGGTGAGTGACCCACCCAACGTAATGTAGTTAAGCGTGTTATCTGATGAAGGAACCGTAGCCCCTAAATTGGTGACAAATTTGTCAAGGTCTGAGGAGACGTGGGTGTAATGTGCGTTAATGCTAGCCATTAAATTTGGTGTGAAAGGCAAATACTGCGTCAGCCCAAGTGATGCAGTTTTAAAATCGGCATCGGTGTCATAGCGCAAATTTGAAATGTTGGTATCAATCTGCGACTTTCCGTAACCAATTGAACCATTGGCAAATAAGCCAAAAGCTAAGTTGCGAATGATATATGCACTCACAGAGGTGGTGTCTATATCAGTTTCCCCATTGAGCGATTTGTAATCGCTGTTGCCGTTATTGTAGGCAATAGTGCCACCAAGCCAAGTGCGGTCATCAAGTTTTCGCGTTAAACCTAGGTTGGTAGACCAAGACTCGTTATCATATTTGTTGCTTGGCAGGTTGAAACTGGAATCGCGGTAGCTTAAGCCCGCAGATGCGGTCCATGGTTTGTCGTCAGCCAACGCATTAGTGCTGGCAATAAAACATGTAGCTAGTAACATAGCTAATAATGATTTTTTAAATTTCATGATTTAATTTTTTTTATTAAAGTGTTGAAATGTTATCTGAATTCGGTTTTTTTGTATATATTTTAACTGGCTTTAGATTGGAGACTGTTTTTGGCCATTTTTGCCTGATAAGCGGGTTTAAGAATCAAAGCTTAACCCAAACAGACTATAAATTTTAGATGGCTGTTAATCACTACTGAAGCATCCTCGCCTCAAAAGCCGTAGTAATAGCCAGCGTAGGGTGTGCAAATCAGAACAAGCTGATAACCAGTACTAAAGCCAGCCAGCTGGCAAGTACTGCTAAATGGTTTAATTTGCACACCTAATCCACCTGCGTGGACAAGAGGCTAAGCCAGTACTTGGCTTAGCCGTGGCATATACCCACTCAAGTTGGTTATTTACATGTTAAAGCACATTATTCATACGCAAAGTTAGATGCCCTGAAAGCCAATATCTATGAGGCTTGCAGGGCATGTGATTTAATGTTTAACTCGTCCGCCATTCAGGCAATGGCACGTAGCTAAACATATTGTTACCATATCAATTTATTCAAATTCGCGCAGATTCATTTTGTTGTCAATATAGGATATTGTGCTTTATTTGCACATGTTAACGGTTTTTCCGCTTCCGCCAGTGATACATTGCTTGGTGTTGCACAGCCGCTAAGCATCTCTATATAACCCGTATCATTGCGGGTTTTTTTATTATCTAGGCTGAACTTTTTAAATCTGGATGGTTTTGCAAAGGCCTTCTAAAGTAGAATGAAATTTAATTTTACAAAGGGTTAGGTATGGCTAAATCTATTTCTCAGCTCATTATGGAACATCACATTCACGAAATTGAGTGCGTGATACCAGATATGACAGGTATTGCGCGTGGAAAGATACTCCCTAAAGACTTGTTTTTGAGCACTGGTGAAATGCGTTTGCCCAAAAGTGTATTACTTAATACGGTAAATGGTCAGCAGCCTGACAATGCGCCTTTTGTTGGTGACACAGATCCTGATATGGTGTGTAAGCCAGATACTTCTACTTTTAGAGTTGTTCCGTGGGCGGCTGAGCCTGTGGCAGTGGTGATTCATGATTGCTTTGAGTGGGATGGATCCCCTGTGGCATTATCGCCACGCGCGGTATTACGTCGTGTGATTGATCTTTATACGCAGAGAGGTTTGAAGCCTGTAGTGGCCCCCGAAATGGAATTTTATCTTGTTGCACGGCAACAAAACCCACATGAGCCGCTGCATCCGCCTATTGGACGTACAGGAAAGCCAGAAGCAGGGCGACAAAGTTACTCCATAGATGCAGTGAATGATTTTGATCCGTTTTTTATGGAGCTTTCAAAATTTTGCGATGTACATCATTTAGGCGTTGAAACCTTAATTCACGAGGCTGGCGCAGGGCAAATGGAAATTAACTTTACCCATGGCGACCCATTAGAGCTGGCTGACCGCGTATTTCTATTTAAGCGTACTGTGCGTGAAACCGCGCTACGCCACGGTATTTTTGCTACCTTTATGGCAAAGCCGATGGAAACCGAGCCAGGCAGTGCTATGCACATACACCAAAGCATTATTGATGCGGATGGTCGCAATGTATTCAGCAAAACAGATGGCACTGCCAGTGAGGAATTTTTTCACTACATTGCGGGGTTGCAAAAATACATACCGCAAGTCATGCCGATGTTTGCGCCTTATGTTAATTCATACCGCAGACTCGCGCCATTTATGTCAGCACCTACCAATGTAAGCTGGGGGTATGATAACCGCACTTGTGGCATCCGCGTGCCAAACTCTGAGCCGAATGCAAGGCGAGTAGAAAATCGTGTTCCAGGCGTTGATGTGAACCCTTATTTGGCAATTGCTGCTACCCTTGCATGTGGTTATCAAGGCATGGTGGAAGCGAGGTCTCCAACTGAACCGCTTACTACCAGCGCGTGGAATATGGTGCACGATTTACCGCATCACTTAGAGGATGCCATAGAGTTACTGCGTCATTGCACACCGATGCATGAGCTTTTAGGGACAAAATTTGTTGATGCATTTTGTGCGGTTAAAAAATTGGAATATGGTACTTATAATCGGGTCATTAGCTCATGGGAACGTGAGCATTTATTGTTGCTTGTGTAAGGCGCAATACAAGTTTTTAAATTAAACGGCACCTAGCCAATAATCATTTCACATTTGTGATTGTGCCAGTTGAGTAATTTTTAAGTAGGTAATGTAGATGACATCTTCTGATTTATCCAAAAAAGCCTTGGCTTTACTTTCAACAGAACTCAAACGCTATATTCAGCTCCATCCTCACTCGGTTGAACTCTCAAAAAAAGCGAATCAGCATTTCTTATACGGTGTGCCTATGCACTGGATGAACGACTGGGGGACTCCATCGCCGCTATTTGTGCAACATGCACAAGGCGCACATTTTACTTGCGCAGACGCTATTGATTACATTGATTTTTGTTTGGGTGACACGGGCGCGATGTTTGGTCATAGCTCTGCTCCTGTGTCTAAAGCAATTGCAGCGCAAGCAAATAAAGGCTTTACTGCTATGTTGCCTTCTACATTAGCACCAGATGTAGGTGCTGCACTGGCTGAACATTTTGGGCTAAGTTACTGGCAACTTGCTACAACGGCAACTGATGCAAATCGCTTTGTGCTGCGCTGGGCAAGGGCGATTACGGGGCGCAATAAGTTATTGGTATTTGATGGCTGTTATCACGGAACGATTGATGACACGATGATAGATTTGGCTGATGGCAAAACGCTTAATCGCGCTAGCTTGCTAGGGCAAGTTTATGATTTAGGCTTACATACCGTTGCAGTGGCATTTAACGATATTGCTGCGGTTGAGCGTGAATTAGCCAAAGGAGACGTTGCCTGTGTACTAACAGAACCAGCACTCACAAACTGCGGCATGGTGTTGCCTCAAGCAGGCTTTATTGAAAACGTACGCGCACTCACCAAGCAATATGATTGCTTGTTAGTGCTAGACGAAACGCACACCATCTCAACAGGGCGCGGCGGATGGGCAAAAGCTAATAACGTGATGCCAGATTTTTTAGTGGTAGGTAAACCAATTGCAGGCGGATTACCCGCTGCCGCCTACGGCTTTAGCGAGGCAATAGCAAGCCGTATGAAAGCCGCCAAAGACAATGCGCCAGCAGGACATTCAGGCATAGGCACTACATTGTCTGGCAATATGATGACGCTCGCAGCGATACATGCCACTTTAACGAAAGTTGCAACAAAAGATGCTTACGCACACATGTTGAAACTAGCAGAGCAGTTAGATCAACAACTCAACCGTATTATCATGGCGCACCATTTGCCATGGAATATTACTCGGCTAGGTGCACGCCTAGAACTACAGTTTTGCGAAAAAACACCAAGTAATGCTCAGCAAGCACGCGATGCACAAAATGAAACCCTTGAAAATGCCATCCATTTATACTTGCTTAACCGAGGCATACTACTCACACCATTTCATAACATGATGTTAGTTTGCCCAGCAACCAGTCAAAACGATACTAATCATCTGGTACAGACATTTGATAGCTGCTTACAAGAATTAGAGAGTAAGTAAAAGCTTGCGTCTTTTAATGACTCAATCGCCCCTAATCGAGAGGTCGTTAAAGATTTCTTGCTACTTGTATTATTTACAGGGCTTAGAAGAAATGAAGCTACAAAACTTACATGGAACCTCGTAGATCATAAAGATAAAACTATCGTGATTAAAGACACCAAAAACCATACTGATCACACCTTACCACTCACTGACTATTTGTA
>JABFSF010000087.1 GCA_013140755.1 Methylotenera sp.
AAGAAGCCGGGGTTAAAGTGACAGGAAGAAAGTCAGTCATAAAATAGGTGTACACTTAATTTAGGTGGACACCTATTCTTACGAGATTTAAGGAAGAAGGCTAGATGGTGCTGGGCGGGTGCTTACTGTGAAACTACATAACATTAAAAAAGACTATTGGTTCTTTTCTCAATTGCTGCCAGGGTTTACCCTTTATCACTGTTGGTTTAATCAAAGCTTGCACGGTGAAAAATATCTACTACGGACTTGGTATCTTACGGTTTAATCTTGTAAGTTATTCTATCTATTAGATAAAAGTAATGTAAATGAGGCTCGCGGGGCATTGGTGGGGTAGTTACGCTCAAAAAAGTCTTGAATTCAGTGAAAAATAACTAATTACGAGTTGGTGTTGGTGGGTGTAGCGGTGGGGTGGAGTTGTTGCTGGTTATTTTCTCCAATTGCCCCGCTAGTGTCCCATTGCGCACAATTGAAAACGCCCCAATCTCTCGAGAGGGGCGTCTTTATTGGTGGGAAAGAGTCCCCAGAACAAATTAATATAAGTATTGTTTTATAAGGATATATATATTTTGTTAATTAAATGTACCGTCAAATATACCGTCATAAAATGGATTGTGTACTAATTTTGAGTATGAGAGACTTCAACTCATTTATGTTAAAGACTGAGGCTCAGCAATCTTTATTCTTAACTTTCCTGCGTGATAATCTTTTCCATCAAGAATCATGGTGACTTTTAAAATGCTAGGAGATTCTATATTCAGAGGTGAGATAATAATGTTCAAACCAAACGAAATAGTCTCAAGAGGCTCTTGAAGCGTATCTTTCATACTTAACTCTGATTGCATACGGAGTAAGTCTTCTGGTGGTATCGCTTGTTCATAAATCAGCATATCGCCAATAAAAACTTTTGTTACTAAAGTATTAATTGTTTCACTTGCAGGGAATTCACAGAAAGCTGCTATACATAATTTTGGGAGAAATGCTGGCATGCTTTCAACTAAAAGCTCACCCCCATAAATTCCCATCATTGAAGTTTTAAAGCCTTGCTCAAAGCGGATGTCATCGCAGAAAAAACAATGTGCGTTGCGATTCATGACCCTGTTACCATTGTTTTAATTTCATGTATTTCTGTTTTTGACATTGTAATTAATGGACGCAACTCATCCATAGATACTGCAAGTGCATCAGCTATTTTTGTTGCTGTAGAAAACTTAACATCGAGTAATCCAGCTTCAATTTTTGCTACATGTGATTGACTCGTGCCAATAACTGATGCTAATGAAGTTTGAGACATGCCTTTTTTAAGTCTTAACTTTGATAAGTTGTTCGGCGAAACTTCTTGATAGTCTTCAATTAACGCAGCACGAGCATATTCCATTGCAGACTTATAATGAGGGTTACTTTCTTCTTTAATATAAGTTTCTGCACTTATCGATAATCTACCGTTTCTAGGTGATTTTCTAGTGCTATAAGGAAGGGGTTTATATTCTACTATTGCATACTTGTTGGAAGTTGGCCAACTAGTGGTTACCATTCCTTGGTATGCCAAATGCATCATATTCCTTGCAGACGCGCTTGATAATGTGGTGGTCATGTTCATATTTATATATCCTGTCGTGGACAATTATTTCTGTTTCATTTTCTGGCGCTTTTTCAACTACAGCTAAAAGATAGAAGTCCTCATACTCGCTATCAAAAGCATATATAACACGATAGCGATTTAGCTTACTGCTACCTAATGGTCTTAGCCTATATATGTTATAGCCTTGCTGTTGAAGGTAGCTTATCGCACTCACATTAAAAAAAGGATTTTTATTGTCATTTTTCCATTGAGTTAAACACCAAGTTGCATCCTCAGACTCGGCAATTTGCACCATAAGTGCTTGTATAACCATATCTACGTTCTTATTTGACGAATTTTCTTTTAAATACTCTAAATCAGCTAGGTAAAACTCACCAGGAAAAATCACAATATATCACACTTGATATAAAACAATGACAGTAGATTAATATTTATGTTCAGTTTAGTAGCCATTTTTTTTGATTTTTTGATTAAAGCCACTATTGTTTGATTAACACCATGAGGCAATTAGTACTTTTCGGCTAATTACTTAACATGGTTTGAATGTTAAGAATATCATAAAATCACACAGAGTATGAGTAGCGAGTTTTAGCTGGATTCGGCCTGGGTACAACAGTCCCTGCATCGCAGGCCTAAAATGTCTCGATCAATGCGGCTTGATGTAGAGTAGTTGAAATCTAGTCCATCGAAGACTATACTTTGGTTATGGTAAAAAACTCATTATTACAACAGAATCCTTATTTGCGCGATGCAAATCTGTATAACGCGGCATTAAGGGTTAATGTTGTTTCATCAATGGCGATTGAAGGCGTTAAAAAAGCGGCAGAGCGCGCGCTTCCATTGCCCACGGCTAAAACAGCTAAACGCTAAAACAGCTAAACACTAAACTCTTCTTTCAGTTTTCTTTAGCACTGCATTAAACACGGCTTTCATCGGCTCATAATCTCTATTCATACTCGCTTGCACTGCAAGAAAATAAGATTGTTTTGCTTTGCCTGTAATCCCAGAAAAATCCAGCAATGGCAAACCTGCTTGCAAGGCCATTAAAGTTGCCAGTAAACGTGACGTGCGTCCGTTGCCTTCTCTGTACGGGTGAATTAACACTAATTCACAATGTGTAATTGCCAAAGCTTCAATCACATCATCACGATTATTAAAGTTACAGGGCGTATAGCTTGCTAACACATCACGCTCAAATTCGGCCATTAAACGTGATACTTGTGCGGCCATGGCGAAAGTAAAACCACCTTTACTAATATTCACTTGCCGGTGTTGGCCAGCCCACGGATAGATTGTGCCTAACCATTGTTGGTGAAGTACATTGATGTCTTGCGCGGTAAATCGATAGTCCACTGAATAATTGCGAATTGCCCAGTCGGTAGCCTCAGACAATTTCACGGCTTCAAGCGCATCCATCTCACGCTTGCGTTTAATGCCCAACAGATTTTTAAGCACACGCCCCTTAGACCCGCTTTGAAATTGCGTCTCGGTTAAATTTTCAGTGTTATATCTAGGGGACATTTTTGAATGGTCAATAGGTTCTGTTAGATAGGCTCAGTTTATTAGACAGTCACTAGATTATATTCTGCCTCAGTTAAGGGGAATTCAGGATCTATGAGCTTAACTTCATTAAAAGTGAGGTTGTAGAGTTTGTAAACTATTCGATTTATTTGCTCCTCTAATATCAATGTGGGATGGCTTTGCGACTTTAATTCCATTACTTTCTTAACTAGACTTTCAATTCGAAATTGTTTTTCACTGCTTATTTTTACAATTGGAAATGTATTCACATACCTAGGCATAAATCTAAAATAACCATTTGCCAACACAGTGCCGACATTTTTTAAAAAGTACCATGCGAGATTTGAATTAAGCAGTCCAAGCAGGTAGTGGTGACTCATATTACAATCATCGTTTTTAATATAGCCATAAAGTGTAGTCGTGTCATAAAACTCGCCATACTCATCAAAGGCATAGTTGCCACCCATGGAAATGTCAGGACAAATTAATTTAGGTATTGTTTCATAGGTAATACCTTGGCTTCTACCAAACTGGAACCAGAAGTCTCCGTTAAAACGGCCATGCTCTCTCCCCCGCAGAACCACTTCATTTTCTTTAAGGTAAGTATAGCCTTTAGGAAATAAAGCCTTAATTTCTGCTTCTGTATAAAGATTTGCACTACCACTTTCAAGTTTGTAAGGGAAAATGACGTAGTTGTCAGTATGCAGTTTTTCATAACGGTGAACTTGGTCACCCTTGAGTAAAGGCTTAACCAATCCAGCTTCAATAGTAATTATTTTATCTAATTCTTTTGAATATCCTGTAATTTCGCCATTATTCATAGTGCATTGCATAAGAAAGTAGATAGAGTCTTTTGATGTTTGCAGGCCTGTAAAAAATTTATCAAAGACATCTTTGACCTTAAGCGGCTGCTCTAAAATTTTAGCCAGAATTTTCTTTGTCTGGTTATCCGTAAGCGTCCAAGCTTCTACATCAAGCTCAGTATGAGCATATTGGTTAAAGTCTCGGCTTTGTAAACTAGATAAGAAATTCCCCAACATTTCGTTATTGGCCAGATCCCTGTCTAGTTGATAATATGAAAGCTGTTCCACACCTTTTTTAAACCATTGTAGACCTGTATATGTAGAGGCATCAAAAGCTTGAAATGCCTCAAATGATATGATTTTATAAGCGGCTTGATGTTGTTCTACAACAGTCCTTAGACCTTTTCCAAATGCGGAATTGACCCATTTGATTGGCATAATGTAGTTTTGGATGCCTGAGTCTTTCAAAAGCTCTAAGCCTTTTTCAGCAAACAATACGTACAAATCAAAAGCACCAGTAGCCGACTTATATTTACTTGCAAGAACATCTGCAAACTTTGAATCAATTTCGCGAATGCCTTGAATGCGCAAATATGGCGGATTACCAATTACAATATCAAAACCCACCTTGCCATTTTCGACCACGTCCTTATTCATCACTTCGGCAAAGTTAAGCTGCCAATCAAAAAATTCTAAGGCGCTATCCGGTGTGGTTTTAAGGGTCGTTAACTTGGAAACTTGACTTAACCAGCCTTGCGTTTGCAAATAAAGCTCAGTTTGAGCAAGAAAGTTTTTTTGGCTTAATGTGGCAGTTTTACGGGGTAGGTGTTTAAGCCCTTTGGTTTCTATCATTAAACTAAGCTGGTTTATCAGTAGTTCAATTTTTAAGTTGCGAATTTGTGTTGCATGGTCTTTTTTGCGTGCGCTCGGGTTAAAAAAGTCTCGCTGCAAACTGCTGAGTTGTTTAAGAATGGTTTGTATGTTTTTCGCTTCTTCTGCGCCAAATAGGCCATGATTATTAGGTTTAATGTCCCAATCAATCTCAATCACGTCATCACCCAGCCTGCTGATTAAGCTATTACCCACCACAATTTTATAATCTAAATTGGGCAGTGCTTGCGGGGCTGGTTCATCTACCAC
>JABFSF010000143.1 GCA_013140755.1 Methylotenera sp.
TTTAATAATTAGATCACCATTTAACGTGCCATTTGGCTACGTGCCACGTTGATACATCTCGGTTGTCCACCGATATGCAGGACCTAATAACTCAAGTGCAGCATTGGTGGTGACCAGTTTCATCACTGAGGCGGGGTTCATACTTGCCTCTGCATTATGGCTAAGCAATGGCGTTTCTTCCTCTACGGCTTGCACATAAACCGCCACGTCTTTATCTGGAATACCCGTCTTTTTAAGCGCACTCGACACCTCAGGTGGCAACTCAGCACAAGCATGTGTACCGATAAATATTAAGCTAAATAGAGCAATGGTTAAAAATTTCATCTTGTCATCCTCACCACGTTGATTGTGGTATTCACCATGTGCGCAATTTCATCATCGCAAATCGTGTACGGCGGCATAAAATAAACCGTGTTCCCAATGGGGCGTAATAACAAACCCTGCCCAAGGGCTGCTGCGTAACAATCTCGAGAGAATTTAGTATTTTGTGTCAAAACATCAAATGCATGAATCATGCCTTGATGCCGCAAATACTGGATTGGAAGGTCAGTGAGCACTTGCATTTGATGTTGAATGAATGCAGATTTTTCACGATTTTTTTCAATGATGCTATCTGATTCAAAAATAGCTAAGGTTGCCAAAGCCGCACTACAAGCCAGCGGATTACCTGTGTAACTATGGCTATGCAAAAAGCCTTTAAGCGTGCTGTCATCATAAAAAGCTTGGTAAACTTCATCTGTAGTCAGCACAGTTGAAAGCGGCAAATAACCACCTGTAATGCCTTTAGAAAGGCAGATAAAATCAGGTTTAATATTTGCGTGCTCACTGGCAAACATCATCCCCGTGCGCCCAAAGCCCACGGCAATTTCATCGGCAATTAAATGCACCTCAAACTTGGTGCAAACCTCTCTGGCGCGTTTTAAGTAAATAGGATGATACATCCCCATCCCCGCCGCACACTGCACCAGCGGCTCAACAATAAAGGCTGCTAACTCATGTGAATGCTCACTCACATATGCTTCTAGTGCCTCCGCACAACGCAACGCAAACGTTTCCGCACCTTCACCCGTTGCTGCCAATCTAAAATCTGGGCTAAGCATTTGTGCAGATTGCGTTAAAAGTGGCGCGTAGGTATCTTTAAAAATCGCTACATCGGTGACGCCTAACGCACCTAAAGTTTCACCATGGTAACTATTTTGCAGGCTGATAAATTTGGTTTTTACGGACTTGCCGGTATTACGCCAATAATGAAAACTCATTTTTAACGCAATCTCAGTCGCACTCGCGCCGTCAGACGCATAAAACGCATGACCTAAGCCCGTCAGCTTTGCGAGCTTTTCAGACAACTCAACCACAGGCTCATGTGTAAAACCCGCCAACATCACGTGTTCTAGTGTATCCAACTGCAACTTAATGGCATCTTTAATGCGTGGATTATTATGCCCAAACAAATTCACCCACCACGAACTCACGGCATCTAAATAACGCTTGCCTTCCGCGTCATACAACCACACACCATCACCCTTTTTAATGGGGATAAGCGGGTAGGTTTCGTGCTGCTTCATCTGTGTGCAAGGGTGCCAGACGGTGTGCAGGGAGCGGCTTAGAAGGTTGTTATTCAAACTCATTAGTCAAATTCAAGTAAGCTCGCTTGAGCTTTGTTATTTGAATGATGATTGCTATATTTATTGGACACTTCACGCTCAAATGTAGCAATTGCATTTTCATGGTTACTTAAAAACCATTTACTGTGGTTTTGCAAATACTCATCTCGTAGCTTTTTATCTCTAAGATCATTTGGCACACGCTCCATTCTCGGGTCTATGCTATCGAATCCATCAAATGGTTGATTTAGTCTATCGCGAATTAACGTGACATATTCTGGGTTGAGTTCAAAACCAATACAGGTTCTTTTAAGTTGCTGGCAAACGCGTAGCGTTGTACCGCTACCTGCAAATGGGTCTAACACCACGTCATTTTCATTACTAGATGCCAACACGATGCGTTCAATCACGCCTTCAGGCTTTTGTGTTGGATGGTTTTGACGATTAGGATTTGAATAATGTACATGAGAAAACTGCCAAACGTCGCCAGGGTTAGCACCACGCATATTATTTCTTTCTCTATAGTATTTTTGCGGCACTCTTACATTGTCTAAATTAAAGGTAAATTTATCTGTTTTTGTAAACGCTAAAATATCATCGTGCCTTGGTGAGAAGCCTTTAGTTTTACCTAATCCTTGCGTGTAGTGCCAAACAATCCAGCTATTAAAATGAAACTCTAAATCCCTATCCATGATGGAGTATAAGTAGGAGATAAATCTTACCCCCATAAACACATAAATAGTACCTGTAGGCTTTAATACTCTTTGCGCTTCAATGAGCCAGTTCTTAGTAAAGCTTAGGTAATCATCAAATTCTTTATTATCGTGATTATTACCGTAGTTTTTACCTAAATTATAGGGGGGATCTGCAATCACCAAATCAACAGAAGCATTGGGGATTTGTTTAAACAAATCGATGGCATCGCCACAATAAAGGTTATCTGTCATCATGGTTTGATCCAGCCGTTTTGTTGCGCATATGTAAACCAAGCTTCATAGCCTTTTTTAGAGGCGATACATTTCTTATCTAACAACTGACAAAACTCCCAAGTCGTTCTATTTTGTAATGTTACGTAGTGAATATCTCGCACTTGTAGCTGCCCAGTGCCTAAAGCAGGGTTGTAACTAATGTCGGCGTCGGATAAATACTTTAAGTCATAAGCATTAAAATCCACCACCTCCATTACACCCATCATCATTTTATTGACTTCATCCTTAGTACTATAAACACGATGTTTGATAGAAAGTATAATAAAAATGTAATCGGGGTCTTTAATGTAGGCTGTTCGAATTCTGGCAAAAGAGGTGATATTTGGAGATTTTCCACTGCCTTCAATATCACTTGAAGTCGCTTTTACATCTACATAACCTGTCACAGCAGAGCTTCTCTTACGCGTCATTCTAAACTGCAAAATAACGTCTGCCATATTGAGTCGCTTGCCAGCTTCAACGTTGATTAGTTCGTATTGATTGGTTGCATCTTCCAAGCATTCTGCAAAGCGTTCATGCGCCCAAGCTTCTACAAATGGACCCGCAATTTTATTCACATTTTCCATTGAAATACCAAATTTCAAATTGGTATTGATGATAATTTTATTATTGCCACTATCCATGGCAGCTTGCATAATTTGCTCAATGGCTTTAATAACGAACACTGAACATTCAGCATAATCATCCGACTCTACAGGTTGCTTAAGTGTTAGCTTTTCATAACTCATTATTAAATCTCACTTTCAAATACCTGAATTTTACTGTTTTACTACGCAAAAAATACCTAGTTTCCTTGAGATAAAGCTCTATGTGCCTCCATCTCACCAACATACTCTTCTATCATTTCAACCATCAAAACTTCTGGGCTTTTGCCTGCTAATTGAGCAAGTACTTTGATACGTCGCGTAAGGTCATCAGGCAGGTCTAAGTCGGTGTCCATTTTCACTCCAATTCTCTTGAAAGGCTGATTTGGTTAGCTTGCCATTTATATTTAGTCTAAAATTCCAGCTTACACTAAATTATTGATATTTTATGCAAAAAACCCGCAAACACCTAGAACTGCTCGCCCCCGCGCGCAATACTGATTTCGGCATTGAGGCGATTAACCATGGGGCGGATGCAGTATATATTGGCGGCCCTGCATTTGGGGCGCGAGCGAAGGCACCGAATACTTTGGACGATATTGCACGTTTGGTGAAACATGCGCGGCGTTTTCATGCGGAAATTTTTGTTGCACTGAATACGATTTTTCACGATAACGAGTTGGAAGCAGCGCGTAAACTCACGCACCAACTTTATGAAATTGGTGTGGATGCGCTGATTGTGCAAGACATGGGGCTGCTGGAGCTAGATTTACCGCCAATTCAACTGCACGCCAGCACACAAACGGATATTCGCACGGTTGAAAAAGCGGCATTTTTAGACCAAGTGGGGTTTTCGCAAATTGTGCTGGCTAGAGAGTTAGATTTACGCACGGTCAAACAAATTAGCGATGCCACCACTTGCAACTTGGAATATTTTATTCACGGCGCACTTTGCGTGGCATTCAGTGGGCAATGTTACATTAGCCACGCACATACAGGGCGTAGCGCGAATCGTGGCGAATGCTCGCAGGAATGTCGCCTGCCATTTACCCTAGAAGACCAAAAAGGTCGCATTATTGGTAAAGATAAGCACTTTTTATCGATGAAAGATAATGACCAAAGTGTCAACTTGCGCGCTTTAATTGATGCGGGCGTGAGTAGCTTTAAGATTGAAGGTCGCTATAAAGATTTACCTTATGTCAAAAATGCCACAGCGCATTATCGCCAATTGTTAGATGAAATTTTGCTCGATAGGCCTGAGTTAGCGAAATCATCACACGGCAATTGCACTTACACCTTTAGCCCACAGCCCGAAAAAACTTTTAACCGTAGCGCGACGGATTATTTTGCCAATGGTCGACAAGCGGATATTGGTGCATTTGATACGCCTAAATTTTCTGGCGAATTATTGGGAAAAGTCACTAAAGTTGGCAAAGACTTTATTGAGGTTGAGACTCCCACACAGCTACATAACGGCGATGGCGTATGCTTTTTTGATGTGCATAAAGAGTTAGTTGGTTTGCGCATTAACACGGTAGATGGCAAAAAACTTTACCCCAATGAAATGCCAGCCGATATTCGCAACAACACTATTGTTTATCGCAACCGCGACCATGCCTTTATGCGGTTATTAGAAAAAGAATCGGCTCAACGTAAAATAGCCGTAGAAATAATTTTTGCCGAAACGCAAAATGGCTTTGCACTCAGCATGACAGATGAAGCGGGCTTTTGCGCAACAGTGAGTTGTGAAACTGAAAAGCAAGTGGCGGATAATGTAGATAAAGCTGAAACCAGCTTGCGTGAAAATTTAAGTAAATTGGGCAATACAGATTTTGTTGCTACCGAAATTCATCTACAAACTACTCAACCATGGTTTGTACCTGCATCAACCATCAACGCCCTACGCCGTGAAGCGGTTGAGCAACTACAATTAACGCGCGAACTCGGTTACCAACGCCCGCTACGCCTTACCGCTACCGAACCACCCGCCATTTACCCTGAGGACACCTTAAGTTATCTCGCCAATGTGTATAACCAAAAAGCGCGGGCTTTTTACGAAAAACACGGCGTAACAATGATTGCAAAAGCGTATGAAGCGAATGAAGAGCTAGGTGAAGTGCCAGTGATGATTACCAAACACTGCCTGCGTTTTAGCCACGGACTTTGCCCAAAAGAAGCCAAAGGCGTAATTGGCGTGCAAGGCACAGTCACTGCTGAACCCATGACTTTGATTAACGGTAATGATAGATTCACTTTAAAATTTGATTGCAAACCCTGCGAAATGCACGTGATGGGAAAAATTCGCAAACCTGTGATTCAAATTGGGCCCCCACAGACTGTTACCTTTCACGCAAAGCGTCTTTAAGCTTTCTTCACAAATTCCGATTTTAACTTCATCGCACCAATACCATCAATTTTGCAATCAATGTCATGATCGCCATCCACCAAGCGAATGTTTTTAACTTTAGTACCCACTTTTACCACTAATGACGAGCCTTTAACTTTTAAATCTTTAATTACGGTAATCGTGTCCCCATCTTGCAACACATTGCCGTTTGAATCTTTCACCACTTTTACGTCATCGCTACTTTCAGTGGTGCCGTTCTTAGCCCATTCATGCGCACATTCAGGGCAAATATACATATCACCGTCCTCATAAGTATATTCAGATTGACATAGTGGGCATTTAGGTAAAGTAGTCATAATGATATTTTTGGTTTTAAATTAAAAATTATACGTGATTGCACTTGAAATACGTTAAATATCCCCCAAATTAGCAATCAAGGCGTGCGAGTGCTAAAATGCCGCATTGCTTATGCAAGCTAACTAATTGATATAATTTATAGACTTATCAGGAGAAATCGTATGAAAATTCGCCCCCTACACGACCGTGTGATTGTAAAACGCTCAGAAGAAGTCCGCACTACGGCTTCTGGCATTGTGATTCCAGATTCAGCTACTGAAAAACCAGACCAAGGTGTTGTACAAGCAATTGGTTCAGGCAAACGTGATGACAGCGGAAAAATCATCGCTTTAGACGTTAAAGTTGGCGATAAAGTATTGTTCGGCAAATACGCTGGCCAAACTGTAAAAGTGGATGGTGAAGAATTATTAGTGATGCGTGAAGAAGACATCATGGCGATTGTTGAGTAATTTCGGTCCAATCGTTTCTGTTTTAACTATGTCGGGGTTGATAAATCAAATCCCTAGAAAATTTTAAGGAGTAATGAATATGGCAGCAAAAGACGTAAGATTTGGCGATGAAGTTCGTCAAAAAATGGTAAATGGCGTAAATGTATTAGCAAACGCAGTGCGCGTAACGTTAGGGCCTAAAGGTCGTAACGTAGTGTTAGAGCGTTCTTTCGGCGCACCAACCATCACTAAAGATGGTGTTTCAGTGGCTAAAGAAATCGAATTAAAAGATAAATTCGAAAACATGGGCGCACAAATGGTGAAAGAAGTTGCTTCTAAAACCAATGATATCGCTGGTGACGGTACAACAACTGCAACCGTATTAGCACAAGCAATCATCCGTGAAGGCATGAAATCTGTTGCCGCTGGGATGAACCCAATGGATTTAAAACGTGGCATTGATAAAGCTGTTGCTGCGGCTGTGGCAGATTTAAAAGCGCAATCAAAACCTTGTGCAACCAGCAAAGAAATCGCACAAGTTGGTGCAATTTCTGCAAACTCAGATGATACAGTCGGCAAAATTATTGCAGATGCCATGGATAAAGTAGGCAAAGAAGGTGTGATTACGGTTGAAGATGGCTCTGGTCTTGAGAGTGAATTAGATGTGGTTGAAGGGATGCAATTTGACCGTGGCTACTTATCACCTTATTTCATCAACAACGCTGAGCGCCAAATCGCTTTAATGGATAATCCATTTGTGTTGTTGCATGATAAAAAAGTCTCAAACATCCGCGATTTATTACCAACGTTAGAGCAAGTGGCTAAAGCAGGTCGTCCATTGTTAATTATTGCTGAAGATGTAGATGGTGAAGCTTTAGCAACTTTAGTTGTCAACAACATTCGTGGCATCTTGAAAACAACAGCAGTTAAAGCACCTGGTTTTGGTGACCGTCGTAAAGCCATGTTAGAAGATATTGCGATTTTAACTGGCGGGACTGTGATTGCTGAAGAAGTTGGCCTGAAACTTGAAAACGTAACGCTTGAAATGTTAGGCCAAGCAAAACGTATTGAAGTAGGTAAAGAAAACACTATTATTATTGATGGTGCTGGTGTTGAAGCTAATATCAAATCTCGCATTGCACAAATTAAGGCGCAAATTGAAGAAGCTTCGAGCGACTACGATAAAGAGAAACTACAAGAACGCATGGCTAAATTATCAGGCGGCGTTGCAGTGATTAAAGTTGGCGCAACCACTGAAATCGAAATGAAAGAGAAAAAAGCACGTGTGGAAGATGCCTTACACGCAACACGCGCAGCGGTTGAAGAAGGTATTGTTGCTGGTGGTGGCGTTGCATTGATTCGTGCACGTGACGCAATTGCTAAAGTAAAAGGTGACAACTTAGACCAAGAAGCTGGTATCAAAATTGTGTTACGCGCAGTTGAAGAGCCATTACGCCAAATCACTCAAAACGCTGGTGTTGAGCCATCAGTAGTAGTCAATAACGTTGCGGCTGGTAAAGGCAACTACGGCTACAACGCTGCTAACGAAACTTACGGCGATATGATTGAAATGGGTATTCTTGACCCAACTAAAGTAACTCGTTCTGCATTGCAAAATGCTGCATCAGTCGCTGGCTTAATGCTCACAACAGACTGCATGATTGCAGAACTACCAAAAGATGACGCACCAGCAATGGGCGGCGACATGGGTGGTATGGGCGGCATGGGCGGTATGATGTAATTAGCCGTAACTGTGGCACTGTTTAAATGATAGTGCCACAAAGTAAGCTCTATGAAAAAAGCCTCGCAATTGCGAGGCTTTTTTCAATAAAATGCACACCGATAATTAACGAGGTTTGCTAAGTTCCAATCATCCGAACTTCACGCTGAGGAAATGGAATTGCAATACCATTTGCCTGAAATGCTCGCCAAATCGCTAAATAAATCTCTGATTGCAGTGCAGCACTACCCTCTTCTGGATCTGGAATCCACACAGACAAAGTCAAATCAATACCATTTTCACCAAAACCTTTAATCTGCACAATAGGCTGAGGCTCAGCCAATACACGCGCATGACTTTTTGCAATGTCTTCAATCAGCTGCATGGCAAGCTCAAGGGGACTATCATAACTAATTTGAATAGGCATTTGTACTCGTGCTTTGCGCTCTGTAAACGAATGGTTTATCACAGGGTTGCTGATTAAAGTCTCATTGGGAATCACCACCTGCGTGCCATCAAGCTTGCGCAATACAAGATACCGCGTGCGTAAATCATTCACTACACCATAATGATTATCTATGGTCACTACATCGCCTATTTGCATAGATTTGTCTAACAGGATAATAAATCCACTGACATAATTACTCGCAATACGCTGAAGCCCTAAGCCCAACCCCACCCCCAACGCACCGCCAAATACTGATAGCATGGTAATATCCAAGCCAACTGCAGAAAGCCCGATAAGAATAGAAATAAATAATATAAATACGCGGAGTAATTTAGATAACACTACTCGCAAATTCATATTAACATTTTGCGCACGCATCAATCTGTTTTCTATGACACGGCTAATCCATAAAGAAATAAATATGGTGACTAATATGGTCAAGATTGCCTGTATGACCATTAAGAGATTCACTGGATTTTTGCCAACACTGAACTTGATTTCTTCTAGCGCATTGAACACTTGTGGCAACAAACCACTTAAATGCAAGGCTAACATTGTCCAAATTGCGCCTGAAATCGTGTTTTCAAGTGTTTTTAGTAAACCTCCTGGAGCTACGATGTAGCGTACTGCATACACCGTTAGACGGATAAATGCCATCGCCAGCAGTAGCCTGCTTGTCAAATGCAATAAGCTTGTGTGTTGCCAGTAAGCTAGAATAGGCTTAGAAATTAAGATAAAAATAAGCATTGTCAGTGGAAACAATACGCGATTAACACCACCAATACCTAGCTTCCATTTTTCTGGAGCACTTCGCATCACATAAGCTCGCAAAGCCCCGTTGATTACCCACGCCACAACACCAGCAATCATAATCACTAAAAGCTGCCATAAAGCCGTTTCCGTTAAAAAATCGGCACTTATTTCTTGCCAAAGTAATTGCGTCTCTTGGTTCATGTGAGTATCAACTTATCATTTTTAAATCAGAAATATTGTCGCCAAACCCAAAAAGATAAAAAATCCGCCGCTATCTGTCATTGCGGTAATCAATACACTCGATCCCACAGCGGGGTCGCGCCCTATTTTGTTCATTACAAGCGGAATCATTACGCCCATCAGTGCCGCTAGCAATAAGTTAAGTGTCATTGCCCCCATCATCACCAAACCAAGCTGATAGTTTCCATACAGCATATAGGCTACAATGCCTAGCACACCACCCCATAACAAACCATTCACTAACGATACGCCTAACTCTTTAGTAATCAGGGATTGCATATTGTGAGCCGACACCTGCCCCAATGCCAAGCCTCTCACAATCATCGTCGTCGTTTGGTTGCCTGAATTTCCACCTATACCAGCAACGATAGGCATCAACGCTGCAAGTGCTACAATTTTTTCAATTGATCCCTCAAACATACCAATAACGCGTGAGGCAACTAAAGCGGTCACCAAGTTAAGTGCCAGCCATGCCCAACGGTTCTGAACAGACTTCCAAACTGAAGCAAAGAAGTCTTCTTCTTCGCGCAAGCCAGCCATCGACAGCATGTCACTTTCCGCTTCTTCACGAATTAAATCCATAACAGCATCCACGGTAACTCTACCAATGAGCTTGTTGTTTACATCCACAACTGGAGCTGTAACTAAATCATAACGCTCAAATGCCTTTGCGGCCTCATCAGCAATATCTTCTGGGTGGAACACTACCGCATCTGCTGACATAACATCTGCAACATTGTCATCTAAATCGCTGACTACTAGACGCGTAAGTGGTAACACGCCACGCAATATGTCATTTCTATCTACAACAAATAGTTTATCTGTGTGATCTGGTAAGCCGCCTAGACGACGCATATATCGTAAAGCCACCTCAAGTGTAATATCTTCCCGGATTGTGACAATATCAAAGTCCATAATAGAGCCAACAGCATCGTCAGAGTATGACAGAGCAGACTGCAAACGCGCTCGATTTTGAGCATCTAGGCTGTCCAGTAAATCTTGGAAAACATCTTTTGGAAGATCTGGTGCTAAGTCTGCAAGTTCATCGGTATCGAGTTGCTCTGCGGCGGCAAGCAACTCTTCTGAGTCCATATCAGCAATAAGCGTTTGCCGCACTGCATCAGACACTTCAAGAAGGATCTCACCATCCCGCTCTGCTTTAACTAACTCCCAAACATCCAAACGTTCTTCTAGTGGTAGTGCTTCTAAAATATACGCAACGTCAGCTGGGTGTAAAAGTTCTAATTTTTTTTGTAGCTCAACTAGATTTTGCTTATGAACTAAGAGCTCGACACGTTCATGATTAAGCATCTCTTGACTATGCACCAAGTGCTCTACAAGCCTATGTTTATCCAATAGTAAAATGACCTGTTGCAGGCTTTCACTTAAGCTTTCTTTGGATTCTTGTATATCTGCCATATTGACCTGTATATGATATTAGCAAAGGCATTGATAATTTTTTCAATGCGTCATTATGATTTATTTTTAATAAAACCTATACCATTAAATCATGTTTCATCTAAACTTAAATACTAGAAAAATTAAACGTCATCTTCACTACATTAGGTTTACATGATTAAATTAAACTTATATTACACGTCTCACTGCCATTTATGTGATCTGGCAGAGTCAATTCTTGCCAGCCTATCTTCAGAACATGATATTAGTTGGATATTGATTGAAATTGTAGATAGCGATGAACTACTCGCTAAATACAGCACACGTATTCCAGTCATTGAGCGACTAGATAACCAAACAGAAATTCAATGGCCATTTACCACACCTGAACTAATACAATTTTTGGTCATATAGAGTGAAAAAAGCCAGCATACAGCTGGCTTTTTCAAGTTGTAACTCAGAAAAAACTACTCAGCAACTATAGCCTCTGTTGCAGTATCTGGACGATCCACCAACTCAACTAATGCCATTGGTGCATTATCACCATTGCGAAAGCCGCATTTCAAAATACGTAAGTAGCCGCCATTACGTGTATTGTAACGAGGACCAAGTTCACCGAATAACTTACCAACGATATCACGATCACGTGTACGATCAAACGCTAAACGACGATTAGCCAATGTAGCTGTTTTACTTAATGTGATTAAAGGCTCGACGAACTTACGTAACTCTTTTGCTTTAGGTAAGGTTGTTTTAATGATTTCGTGATTTAGCAATGACACGGTCATGTTACGAAACATGGCTGCGCGATGGCTACTAGTACGATTTAATTTGCGATTGCTATTACCGTGACGCATAGTAATTCCTTAATTTTTAACTTAAATAGTCAGCTTGTAAATCAAGCTTTTTCCAAACCAACAGGTGGCCAATTTTCTAATTTCATGCCTAATGTTAAGCCACGAGTAGCTAGAACATCTTTAATTTCATTCAGTGACTTACGACCCAAATTAGGTGCTTTTAACAACTCATTTTCTGTACGTTGAATCAAATCACCAATGTAAAATATATTTTCTGCTTTTAAGCAATTTGCTGATCGAACAGTCAACTCTAAGTCATCTACTGGACGCAACAACACAGGATCAACTTGTGGAGCTGATTTAACTTCAACCTCACTAGGTGCACCTTCTAAATCAGCAAATACTGATAATTGCCCCATTAAAATACGAGCTGCATCGCGAATCGCCTGCTCTGGCTCAATGATGCCATTGGTTTCGACGTCCATAATCAGCTTATCTAAATCTGTACGTTGCTCGACACGGGCACTATCAACATAGTAACTAACTTTATTGATAGGACTAAAAGAAGCATCCACCATAATAAAGCCTAAAACACGGTCTTCATCATTCGCTTTCTGGCGTTGTGGAACTGGCTGATAGCCACGACCCATTTCAACTTTAACTTCTAAGTCAATTTTACCACCCTTAGTCAAGCGAGCAATCACATGATTCGGGTTGATAATTTCAGCATCATGACCAGTGTCAAAATCACCTGCGGTCACAACGCCTTCAACTGATTTACTCAACTTCAGAATTGTTTCTGATTTTGAATTCAACTTAAGTGCTACACCCTTAAGATTCAACAAAATATCAACCACATCCTCTTGCACACCATCTAATGTTGAGTATTCATGAACGACACCATCAATTTTAACTTCAGTAATAGCGAAGCCTGGAATTGACGACAATAAAACGCGACGCAAGGCATTGCCTAATGTGTAACCAAAACCACGCTCCATCGGCTCTAGCGTTACACGCGCACGTAATGGTGACAACACTTCAACATCTACTACACGTGGCTTTAAGTATTCGGTAGGACTGTTTTGCATAGTTATACCTTTAAATTTTTATACAATCATTCGAGCATCAATGCTCACAAGCAACCCCACTAGACCAGCCTATGAGGTTAGCCTAGTAGATTAAATTACTTAATTATTTTGAGTAAAGCTCAACAACCAATGATTCATTGATTGTTGGTGGAAGCTCATCGCGCTGAGGTTTGGCTTTAAACGTACCTTTTAATGCCTTCACATCAACTTCAATCCACTCAGGAAAACCACGTTGAGCAGCAGCTTCTAATGCGCCTTTAATACGCAATTGTGATTTAGCCGCCTCTGCAACACTGATCACATCCCCTGCTTTAACTTGGTATGAAGGAATATTGACACGCTTGCCATTAACCAAGATACTGTTATGACGAACAATTTGACGGGCTTCAGTACGAGAACCACCCAAACCCATTCTATAGGCAACGTTATCTAAACGGCACTCCAATAATTGCAACAAGTTCTCACCTGTAATACCTTTTTGGCGATCAGCTTCAGCGTAATAACTACGGAACTGAGCCTCAAGCACACCGTAAATACGACGCACTTTTTGTTTTTCACGCAACTGAACACCATAATCAGACAAACGTTGGTTACGACGTTGACCATGCTGACCAGGTGGGAAGTTACGTTTTTCAATTGCACACTTATCCGTGAAGCATTTTTCTGCTTTTAAGAACAGTTTTTCGCCTTCACGACGACACTGACGGCATTTAGGGTCTAAATTTCTAGCCAAGATAGTTCTCCAGTAATCTTTTGCGCTTAAATGCGACGTTTTTTAGGTGGACGGCAGCCGTTATGCGGCACTGGCGTCACATCAGTAATGCTGGTAATTTTAAAACCAGCTGCATTAAGTGCGCGCACAGCAGATTCACGACCTGGACCTGGACCTTTAATACGCACTTCTAAGTTTTTAACACCACTTTCTTGGGCTGACTTGCCAGCAACTTCAGCTGCCACTTGAGCAGCAAATGGGGTACTTTTCCTCGAGCCCTTAAAGCCCTGACCACCTGAAGTTGCCCATGACAAAGCGTTGCCTTGACGGTCAGTAATGGTGATGATGGTATTGTTAAAAGAAGCATGCACGTGGGCGATACCCTCTGCAATATTCTTTTTAACTTTTTTTCTTACGCGTACATTAGCTTTTGCCATGTTGCACTTTCCTTACCAATAAATCTTACTAAAATTTGTAAACTATCTAATCTTTATATCAACCAACTGATAGGATTATTTAGATTGTTTAATCGCTTTAACTGGACCCTTGCGAGTACGAGCATTTGTTTTTGTACGTTGACCGCGCACTGGTAAACCACGGCGATGACGAACACCGCGATAGCATCCCAAATCCATTAAGCGCTTGATGTTCATTGACACCTCACGACGCAAATCACCTTCAACTTTGAAGTTAGCAACTTCGTCACGGAGCTTTTCAACATCCGCATCATTTAAATCTTTCATTTTTGCAGTTGGCTGAACGCCAGCTGCGGCACAAATTTTTTGTGCCGTATTACGACCAATTCCATAAATTGCTGTTAATGCAATTTCGGTGTGTTTATTATTAGGGATATTCACCCCTGCAATACGCGCCATACTTTACTCCAAATTAGGCTTACCTAAAATCTCTTGCTTTAAAAAAGCCGATGATTCTAACAGGAAAACCATTTTTTATCAAATTATGAAATCTTCTGATCAAATGAATACTTTTGACCAACTTTTAGCAACCTTGATACTGTTACTAATATAAGGCTATTGATAACAATCAATTAACCTTGACGTTGTTTATGACGTGGATCAGTACAAATGATACGCACTACGCCACGACGGCGAACAACTTTACAATTACGGCATAAAGCCTTTACTGATGCACGAACTCTCATATTTCACTCCATTACTTCTTAAACTGTGTGTATTAAAATGCCACTTATTAAATTTACTTAGCGCGGAATGTAATTCTTGCGCGGGATAAATCATAAGGTGTCATCTCTACGGTAACTTTATCCCCTGGTAAAATACGAATATAGTGCATGCGCATTTTTCCAGAAATATAACCTAAAACTACGTGCCCATTTTCCAACTTAACTCTAAACGTTGCATTTGGCAGATTCTCTAAAATCTCACCTTGCATTTCAATTCTGTCTTCTTTAGCCATCTTAAATCTGATTAACGCGGAGCGTTACCTTTAAAATTAGCTTTTTTAAGCAAGCCCTCATATTGATGTGACATCAAATGAGATTGTACTTGCGTCATAAAATCCATTGTCACGACAACAATAATTAGCAAGGATGTACCGCCGAAATAAAATGGCGTGTTAAATTTTAAAATCAAGAATTCAGGAAGCAAGCAAACCAAAGTAATATAAGCAGCACCCACTAAAGTCAAACGACCCATGATGCGATCAATATACTTAGCCGTTTGGTCACCTGGTCTAATTCCTGGCACAAATGCACCACTTTTCTTAAGATTATCAGCTGTATCTTTTGGATTAAACTGTAAAGCAGTATAAAAGAAACAGAAGAATACAATTGCAGCAGCAAACAACAAGATGTATATAGGCTGACCTGGTGACAGCATTGCCGCCAAATCTTTTAGCCAATACATATTTTCACTACTACCAAACCAACCCGCCAACGTTGCCGGAAACAAGATAATGCTTGAAGCAAATATTGGTGGAATTACACCCGCCATATTTAACTTCATAGGCAAATGTGTCGTTTGCCCACCATAAACTTTATTGCCAACCTGACGCTTAGCGTAATTCACTGTAATTTTACGCTGACCACGCTCCACAAACACAACTAACGCAGTCACAAGAATAGTTGCCATCAGCAAGAAAAATGCCAATGGAATACTAAATGCTCCCGTATTGACCATTTCGGCCGTGGATCCAATCGCATGAGGCAATCCCGCGACAATACCTGCAAAAATAATGATAGAGATACCATTACCGATACCACGCTCTGTAATTTGCTCACCCAACCACATTAAGAACATCGTTCCACTCACCAACGTAATCACGGCAGTTAACCTGAACGCCATGCCAGGATCCAACACAAGACCAGCCTGTCCCTCTAGCATAATTGCAATACCTAAAGCCTGGAAAGTAGCCAATACAACCGTACCATAACGCGTGTACTTTGTAATTGTTCTACGACCCGCTTCACCCTCTTTTTTCAACTGCTCCAACTGAGGAGAAACGGCTACTAGCAATTGCATAATAATAGACGATGAAATATAAGGCATTATACCGAGCGCAAACACTGTAAAGCGCGCCAACGCACCACCTGAGAACATATTAAACATTCCCAAGATACCATTACTTTGCGACTTAAACAGCTCTGCCAATACTACTGGATCAATACCAGGAACAGGTATGTGAGCACCTAATCGATACACAACCAATGCGCCCAAAACAAAAAATAGGCGGCTTTTTAGTTCGCCCATTTTTGCCGCTACTTTTAAAATACCTTCTTGTGCCAAGATAACTTCTCTTACACAGCTTCTAGCACTTTACCGCCAGCAGCCTCAACCGCAGCGCGAGCACCTTTAGTTAAAAGCAAACCTTGGATGCTATATGGCTTAGCAACATCACCTGAAAGAAATATTTTTGCACTCGTTACTGTACCAGAAACAATATTTGCAGCTTTCAGTGCTAACAAATCTATCACCTCGTTTGGAATCAGAGCAAGCTCACTTGTACGCACATGCGCAGTATTAGCTTTAGTTAATGATTTGAAACCACGCTTTGGCAAACGACGTTGAATCGGCATTTGACCGCCTTCAAAACCAACCTTATGAAAACCACCAGTACGTGATTTTTGACCTTTATGACCACGGCCAGCCGTTTTACCCAAACCAGAACCAATCCCACGACCAACGCGGCGACGTTCTTTTTTTGCGCCTTCTGCAGGCTTAATTGAATTTAATTGCATTATGCTTCTACCTTTAAGAGATAGCTAACGGCGTTAATCATGCCGCGAATTGCTGGTGTATCTTGTAACTCAACCGTGTGATGCATACGGCGCAAACCTAAACCTTTTACAGTTGCTTTATGCGCTTCAATACGACCAATCACACTTCTTACCAACGTTACTTTGATAGTTGATGCTTCTTTTTTTGCTTTAGCCATGATTAGCCTCTGATTTCTTCGACTGATTTTCCACGTTTAGCTGCAATTTCCGCAGGCGTATTCATAGACTCTAAGCCGTTTAAAGTAGCGCGAACCAAATTGTATGGGTTAGTTGAACCAATACATTTAGCCACAACGTTAGTCACACCCATCACCTCGAAAATAGCGCGCATTGCACCACCCGCGATAATTCCAGTACCCTCTGAAGCTGGCTGAATAAACACTTTGGCTGCACCGTGCACACCCGTCACTGCGTGATGTAAGGTGCCGTTTGTTAAGTTGATTTTTAACATACCGCGACGCGCCTCGTCCATCGCCTTTTGCACAGCCACAGGAACCTCACGTGCCTTGCCCTTACCCATACCAACCGCGCCATCACCATCACCCACCACTGTAAGTGCGGCAAAACTCATAATACGACCACCTTTAACCGTTTTACTTACACGATTAACTGCAATCATCTTTTCGCGCAAACCATCAGTCTGCTGCTGTTGCTGTTCAATTTCTTTTGCCATCATTAACCTCTTTAGCAGTCAGACCAATTAGAAGGATAAGCCGTTTTCGCGAGCGGCATCTGCCAACGCTTTAATACGACCATGATATTTATAACCAGAACGGTCAAAAGCAACGGTTGTAACACCTGCTTTTTTCGCTTTTTCAGCAATCAACTTACCGATTGCTGCTGCAGCTTCAACATTACCGCCATTCTTAATTTTTTTACGTACATCTGCCTCTACTGTAGAAGCACTAACAATTACTTTATCGCCAGTTTCAGCAATAATCTGCGCATAGATGTGCGTATTAGTACGATGCACACTTAAACGGGTAACCTTTAGCTCTGCAATTTTGGCACGGGTTTTACGTGCACGACGCAAGCGATTATTTACGTTGTTCATTTTTTAAGCCTTATTTCTTCTTGGTTTCTTTAATCACAACAACCTCATCCGCATAACGAACACCTTTGCCTTTATATGGCTCAGGTGAACGATAAGCGCGAATCTCTGCCGCAACTTGACCAACCACTTGTTTATCGACACCCGTCAACACAATCTCTGTTTGTGTTGGCGTTTGCACTGTAATGCCCGCTGGCATCTTGTAGCTAATCGGATGTGAGTAGCCCAACTCTAGGTTTAACACGGCACCCTGCGCTGCAGCTTTATAACCAACACCCACCAGTGTCAATTTACGCGTAAAACCTTCCGACACACCCTTAACCATATTTGCAACCAAAGCACGTAAAGTACCTGACATTGCTTGCGAGTGCTGCGCATCATTGGCAGCAGCAAAAGTAATTGCATCACCCTCACGCTTCAGCACAACAGCATCGGTTAAAGCCTGACTCAATTTACCCAAAGGACCACTAACATTGATTGCATTAGCACTCAACACCACTTCAACTTTAGCTGGAATAGCTACTGGATTTTTAGCAACACGTGACATTTGCTTCTCCTTAAGCCACTACGCAGAGCACTTCACCACCGATACCGGCAGCTTGAGCTTTACGATCAGTCATTACACCCTTAGATGTAGACATAATTGTCACACCAAGACCATTCATTACCTTAGGAATCTCTTGACTTCCCTTGTACACACGCAAACCAGGCTTACTTACACGCTGTATACGCTCAATCACAGGGCGACCTGCATAATACTTAAGGCTGATATTCAGCGTTGCCTTATTGCCGTCTTTTTGCACAGCGAAATCTTCAATGTAACCTTCATCTTTAAGCACACTAGCAATAGCAGACTTAACATTTGAAGAAGGCATAGTTACTACCGCTTTGTTAACCATTTGCGCATTGCGAATACGCGTCAACATGTCGGCAATCGGATCACTCATACTCATAGCTTTATCCTTTTATTACCAGCTGGCTTTAGTGACGCCTGGCACTTGGCCACTCATCATCAAATCGCGCAACTTGCTACGCGCAATACCAAATTTACTAAACACACCGCGTGGGCGACCAGTTAATGCACAACGATTACGAAGACGCACTGGACTTGAATTACGTGGTAACGCCTGAATTTTTAAACGCGCTTCTTGACGCGCTTCAGGTGCTGCCTTTTCATCATTAACAATCGCCTCTAATGCAGCACGTTTTGCTGCGAATTTTGCTACAGTTGCGCGACGCTTAAGCTCGCGTTCTGTCATACAGGTTTTAGCCATGTCTTAACCCCTGAAAGGAAAACTAAACGCAGCAAGCAATGCTCTTGCTTCCTCATCGGTTTTCGCAGTAGTAGTGATAGTGATATTCATCCCGCGAATCGCATCGATTTTATCGTATTCGATTTCAGGGAAAATGATTTGCTCTTTAACACCCATGTTGTAATTACCACGACCATCAAATGATTTCGCAGAGATACCACGGAAGTCACGAATACGAGGAATTGCAACCGTAACCAAACGATCCAAGAACTCATACATACGCTCACGACGCAAAGTAACCTTACAGCCAACAGGATAGTCATCACGAATCTTAAATGCCGCCACTGATTTTTTAGCTTTAGTGACAATTGCCTTTTGACCCGCAATCTTCTCCATATCACCAACAGCGTGCTCCATTACTTTTTTATCAGCCACCGCTTCGCCCACACCCATATTCAGCGTAATTTTTTCAATGCGAGGCACTTGCATCACAGATGTGTAACCAAATTGCTCAGTCATTGATTTAACTACTGAGTCTTTATAGAATTGTTTTAAACGCGCCATAATTCTTCCTATGCGTCCACTGCTTCGCCATTAGATTTGAAGACGCGAATTTTGCGACCATCATCCAATGTCTTAAAGCCTACGCGATCACCTTTTTGGGTCGCACTGTTAAATAAAGCAACGTTTGAAATGTCAACTGGCATTTCTTTAGCAATAATGCCACCAGAGATACCTTTCATCGGGTTTGCTTTTGTGTGCTTCTTAACTAGGTTAAGACCCTCAACAACAACATGACCTGACTCAAGAATACTTAACACTGTACCTTGCTTGCCCTTATCCTTACCTGTGTTTAGGATGACCTGATCACCCTTGCGAATTTTATTCATGTGAGCTCCTACAATACTTCTGGTGCTAATGAAACGATTTTCATGAATTTTTCAGTACGCAATTCACGTGTCACTGGCCCAAAGATACGGGTACCAATCGGTTCAAGTTTATTATTTAACAGAACTGCAGCATTACCATCGAACTTAACTAAAGAGCCGTCTGGACGACGCACACCTTTAGCAGTACGTACAACAACAGCACTGTACACTTCGCCTTTTTTAACGCGACCACGTGGAGCAGCATCTTTGATGCTCACCTTAATGATGTCGCCTATACTGGCGTAACGACGCTTAGAGCCACCCAACACCTTAATGCATTGCACAGAGCGCGCACCAGTGTTATCAGCAACTTCTAGCCGAGATTGCATTTGAATCATGAGAATAATCTCCAACTTAATCCGTTAAAACCAACACCAGCCATTTATAGCTCTTAAACTATGTAGGCCGACAGACCACGGTCAGTATTGGGGCGAGAGCTTTATGACTTATAAAAAGTCGCTCGCCGAAAAACAAAACATTATATATTACCAATGACACCTGCGCAATTACTTTTGTAAGTAATTGCGCAATAATTCAACTTAAGCTTGTTTAACTACCCAAGTTTTAGTTTTTGATAACGGACGACTTTCAATGATAGTCACCACATCACCTTCTTTACAGCTATTGCTTTCATCGTGCGCATGAAACTTCTTAGATTGTCGAACCACTTTACCAATCAAAGGATGCTTTACTTTGCGCTCAACTAAAACAGTCACAGTTTTGTCCATTTTATCGCTGACAACGCGACCAGTAAGACTACGCACTACTTTTGTTGTTTCGGTCATATTATGCCTGCTTTGCTTTCTCAGCCAATACAGTCTTAACACGCGCTACATCTTTGCGTACTTTACCTAGCTGATCTACTTTGTTTAACTGCTGAGTAGCCAATTGCATACGTAGGGAGAATTGCGCACGACGCAATTCAATCAACTCTGCATTCAGCTCTTCAACGCTTTTTGCTCTTAAATCGGTTGCTTTCATATTAGCGTACCTTCCTTAACTGCCGATTTGACGAGTCATGAATGTCGTTTCAATTGGCAACTTAGCAGCAGCCAAACGGAACGCTTCACGTGCAAGCTCTTCGCTCACGCCGTCCATCTCGTATAACATTTTACCTGGTTGGATTTGAGCTACATAGTACTCTGTACTACCTTTACCGTTACCCATACGTACTTCAGCAGGCTTTTTAGAAATTGGTTGATCTGGGAAAATGCGAATCCAAACACGACCGCCACGCTTAATGTGACGCGTCATTACACGACGTGCTGCTTCAATTTGACGTGCGGTTAAACGACCACGACCCACCGCTTTCAAACCAAAATCACCAAAACTCACTTTATTACCCGTCGTTGCAATGCCTTTATTACGGCCTTTTTGCATTTTACGGTATTTTTGTCTAGACGGTTGTAGCATCTTTAGCCCTCGCCTTTCTTACTCTTTTTTCAGGTTCTGCAGCTGGTGCAACAGCTTGTGCAGCTTGTGCATTACCTGCAAAAATCTCGCCTTTGAATACCCATACTTTAATACCGATGATACCGTATGTAGTTGAAGCTTCAGCCACACCGTAGTCAATATCAGCACGCAATGTATGAAGTGGCACTCGACCTTCACGGTACCATTCAGTACGCGCAATTTCGATACCATTCAAACGACCAGAGCTCATGATTTTAATACCCTGAGCACCTAAGCGCATTGCATTTTGCATTGCGCGTTTCATTGCACGGCGGAACATCACACGTTTTTCAAGTTGCTGAGCGATTGATTGTGCAATCAAAGTGGCATCAAGTTCTGGCTTACGCACTTCTTCAATATTTAAATGAACAGGAACGCCCATTAAACCTTGCAAAGATGCACGCAAAGATTCGATATCTTCGCCTTTTTTACCAATCACCACACCTGGACGAGCACTGTAGATTGTAATTTTTGCGTTCTTAGCAGGACGCTCAATCAAAATACGGCTAACCGCTGCACTGGCTAATTTTTTATTTAAAAACTCACGTACTTTAATGTCGCTTTGCAACATTGCAGGAAAGTTTTTGCTATTGGCATACCAACGTGAGGCCCAGTTCTTTTGAACACTCAGACGGAAACCAATTGGATGAATTTTCTGACCCATGATGATCCCTTAGTTACCGACAGTCACATGAATGTGACAGGTTGGTTTAGTAATACGACCAGCGCGACCTTTTGCACGTGGACGAATACGTTTTAGCACAATACCTTTATCAACATAAATTGAAGTTACTTTCAACTCGTCAATATCAGCACCATTGTTATGTTCGGCGTTGGCAATTGCAGAATCCAGCACTTTCTTAATAATTTCAGCACCTTTTTTAGGCGTAAACATCAAAATGTTAAGTGCGTGATCAACTTTCTTGCCACGAACAAGGTCGGCCACCAATCTAGCTTTTTGCGGAGAGAGATGAACGCCTTTTAATATTGCAGATACTTGCATCATCAGCTCCTATTTCTTCGCTTTTTTGTCGGCGGCATGACCTTTGAATGTACGCGTTAGCGCAAATTCACCGAGCTTGTGACCTACCATGTTTTCAGAAATCAACACTGGAATGTGTTGCTTACCATTATGAATAGCAATAGTAAGACCGATAAAATCTGGGAATATTGTAGAACGACGTGACCAAGTTTTAATTGGTTTACGATCGCGCGTTGCAGCTGCAACTTCTACTTTTTTTGCCAAATGACCATCAATAAATGGACCTTTTTTAAGTGAACGTGCCATATGATTACCTTACGCCTCTCGGACGACGACTAATACGCATGTTATCTGTACGTTTACTACTACGTGTACGATAACCTTTAGTTTTAACACCCCATGGGCTCACTGGATTCATACCTGCAGCAGTACGGCCTTCACCACCACCGTGCGGGTGATCAACTGGGTTCATCACCACACCGCGAACGGTTGGGCGAACACCACGCCAGCGCATCGCACCAGCTTTACCAATTGAACGCAATGAATGCTCTTCATTACCCACTTCACCCAAAGTTGCCATGCAATCTACGTGCACGCGGCGAACTTCACCTGAACGTAAACGTAATTGAGCATAGGCACCTTCACGCGCTAGCAATTGCACTGACGTGCCTGCTGAACGAGCAATTTGCGCACCTTTGCCAGGCTGCAATTCGATACAATGAATCGTACTACCCACTGGGATATTACGTAGCGGCATCGCATTACCTACTTTAATAGGCGCTTCTGAACCACTAATTAACTGCATACCAGCACTTACACCGCGTGGCGCGATAATGTAACGACGCTCACCATCCGCATAACAAAGCAAAGCAATGTGTGCAGTACGGTTTGGGTCATATTCAATATGCTCCACTGTTGCCAGAATACCAATTTTATTACGACGGAAGTCAATTAAGCGATAATGCTGCTTATGACCACCACCTTGGTGACGCGTTGTAATACGGCCGTTGTTATTACGACCAGCGTTTTTACTTTGACTTTCCAACAGCGGAGCGTGTGGTTTACCTTTGTACAAATCAGGCGTTACAACCTTTAAAACACCACGACGACCAGGGGAAGTTGGTTTGACTTTAACTAATGCCATATCTTCTCTCCTTATTCGGCTGCTGCAAAGTTAATTTCTTGACCTGGTTTCAAACTTACATAAGCTTTTTTCCAGTCTTTACGCTTGCCCATGCTGCGGCCAGCGCGCTTCGTTTTTCCACCTACATTGATCACAGCAACTTTATCAACCTCAACCTTAAAAACCAACTCAACTGCAGCTTTGATTTCTGGTTTAGTTGCATCAGTGCGTACGATGAAAGCGATTTGCTGATGTTTATCAGCAATGTAAGTCGCTTTCTCAGTGATTTGCGGTGCTAAGATTACTTGCAACAAGCGATCTTGAGTTTTAGTCATAACGCTCATCATGCTAACATCTCCTCAAGTTTCTTCACTGCAGCAGCTGTAGCCACAACATTTGGAAAGCGCACCAAGCTAACTGGGTCAGCATACTGCGCTTCAACCACCATCACGTTAGTGAGGTTACGTGAAGATAAATACAAATTCTCACTGAAGCCATCAGTCAGCACCAAAACACCTTCCGCATAACCCATACCCCTGATTTTCTCAGCAAGTGCTTTTGTTTTTGGCGTATCTACGGAAAAATCCTCAACCACACTCAAACGATCCTGGCGTACCAACTCAGAAAGAATGGTTTGCATACCAGCACGATAAGCCTTACGGTTTACCTTGTGGCTGAAATTTTCATTAGGTGAATTAGGGAATGCGCGACCACCTCCACGCCAAATTGGACTTGAAGTCATACCCGAACGAGCATTACCAGTACCTTTTTGAGCATACGGCTTGTGTGTTGTATGCGCCACCGTGTCACGACCTTTTTGCGCGCGCGTCGCCGTACGAGCATTCGCCATGTACGCCACAACAACCTGATGCACCAAAGCTTCATTAAATTCACGACCAAATGTGCCCTCAGACACTGTCACGCCTTTTTTAGCAGGCTTGCCGTTTTTGTCGATTAGCTTAAGTTCCATTATTTAGAACCTCCCTGAGCTTTAGTTGCTTTAGCCTTAATAGCAGGACGAACAACCACATCACCACCTTTAGATCCAGGGATAGCACCTTTAATCAACAACAAGTTGCGCTCGACATCAACGCGAACAACCTCTAGGTTTTGTGTTGTGACTTTAACAGCACCCAAGTGCCCAGGCATACGCTTACCAGGGAATACTCGACCTGGATCCTGCGCCATACCGATAGAACCAGGCACGTTATGTGAACGCGAGTTACCGTGAGATGCGCGGTTTGAGCTAAAGTGGTGACGTTTAATCGCACCAGCGAAACCCTTACCTAACGAAGTACCTGTAACGTCAACTTTCTGACCTGCCTGAAAAATATCAACAGTGACATTTGCACCCGCAGTGTAATTAGCTAAAACGTCATCAGTCACTGAAAATTCATGAATACCAGCACCAGCAGCAGAGCCAGACTTTGCATAATGCCCAGTCAAAGCCTTGTTGATACGGCTGGCGCGACGCGTACCGTAAGCTACTTGAAGGCCAGTATAGCCATCGCTTGCGGTCGTCTTGATCTGTGTCACGCGGTTAGGTACGACCTCCAACACGGTTACTGGAACGCTTGCGCCATCCTCAGTAAACACGCGGGTCATACCCACTTTGCGACCAATAAGCCCTAAGCTCATGATCGATTCCTTATATTTTAGTTAAAAAGCCGATTACAATTGACCGACTTCTGTGAAAGAGGGCGGATTATACCGAACCCCAGTTTTTTTTACAACAAGTTTTTACTACTTAAATCTTTAAAGCTTAATTTCAACATCCACACCAGCGGGCAAATCTAACTTCATCAATGCATCCACAGTTTTGTCAGTAGGGTCAACGATATCCATCAAACGTTGGTGTGTTCGAATTTCAAATTGGTCGCGAGATGTTTTATTGACGTGCGGTGAACGTAGAATATCAAAGCGTTCAATACGCGTTGGAAGCGGTACTGGACCTTTTACAACCGCACCAGTGCGCTTA
Organism: Methylotenera sp.; assembly: GCA_013140755.1. Classification (GTDB taxonomy): domain Bacteria; phylum Pseudomonadota; class Gammaproteobacteria; order Burkholderiales; family Methylophilaceae; genus Methylotenera. The sequence continues at coordinate 25,487 of JABFSF010000143.1, forward strand.
GCAGTTTCAACAATTTCCTGAGCCGACTGATCAATCAAACGATAATCAAATGCTTTTAAACGAATACGAATTTTTTGAGCTGCCATGACTTTTCCTTATAAAGAGCGAAACGGCAGACTGAAGTCTGCCGCTTTATTAAAATTACTTAATTATTCAATGATTTTAGCAACGACACCAGCACCTACGGTACGACCGCCTTCACGAATAGCAAAGCGCAAGCCTTCTTCCATCGCAATTGGCGCAATCAATGTCACAGTGATCGATACGTTGTCACCTGGCATGACCATTTCTGTGCCTGCTGGTAGCTCTACTGCACCCGTCACGTCTGTGGTACGGAAGTAGAATTGTGGACGGTAGCCTTGGAAGAATGGGGTGTGACGACCACCTTCATCTTTACCTAACACGTAGATTTCTGCGGTGAATTTAGTGTGCGGTTTGATTGAGCCAGCTTTAGCTAACACTTGACCACGCTCCACCTCTTCACGCTTGGTACCACGGAGCAATACACCTACGTTGTCGCCTGCTTGACCTTGGTCTAGCAATTTGCGGAACATTTCCACGCCTGTACAGGTGGTTTTTAGCGTTGGTTTTAGACCAACGATTTCAATTTCTTCACCGACTTTGATGATACCGCGTTCAATACGACCTGTTACCACAGTACCACGACCTGAAATTGAGAATACATCTTCCACTGGCATTAAGAATGTGCCGTCGATTGCACGCTCTGGCATTGGGATGTAGCTATCTAATGCGTCAGCTAGACGGAAGATTGAGGGTTCACCAATTTCTGATTGGTCGCCTTCTAGGGCTGCGCGGGCTGAGCCCGTGATGATTGGTGTATCGTCACCTGGGAAGTCGTATTTACTTAATAGGTCACGCACTTCCATTTCAACGAGCTCTAATAACTCTGCATCATCTACTAAGTCCGCTTTGTTAAGATAAACAACGATGTATGGAACGCCAACTTGACGTGCTAACAAGATGTGCTCACGCGTTTGTGGCATTGGACCGTCAGCTGCTGAACATACTAGAATTGCACCGTCCATTTGAGCAGCACCTGTAATCATGTTTTTAACATAGTCGGCGTGACCTGGACAGTCCACGTGCGCGTAGTGACGGTTGGCTGTTTCATATTCTACGTGGGCGGTGTTAATCGTAATACCACGTGCCTTTTCTTCTGGTGCCGCGTCAATTTGGTCGTAAGCTTTTGCTTCACCACCAAATTTCTTCGTCAATACAGTCGTAATCGCTGCCGTTAATGTTGTCTTGCCGTGGTCAACGTGACCTATCGTACCTACGTTTACGTGCGGTTTGGTACGCTCAAATTTACCTTTTGCCATTTTAAATTTCCTTTATCAATACTTATAAGATCAAAAACTACTTATTTTTTGTTAATAATGGCATCAGCCACATTTCTTGGTGCTTCTGTGTAATGCTTGAATTCCATGCTGTAGCTTGCACGACCTTGTGAGAGCGAACGCACCACGGTTGAATAACCAAACATTTCAGCTAAAGGCACTTCAGCGCGAATAATTTTCCCAGAAGCACTGTCATCCATACCTTGAATCATACCGCGACGTGATGACAAGTCACCCATTACATCACCCATATAATCTTCTGGCGTTTCAACTTCCACAGCCATCATAGGCTCTAACAAGACAGGATCCGCCTTACGCATACCGTCTTTAAAGCCAATTGAAGCAGCCATTTTAAAGGCATTTTCATTAGAGTCAACATCGTGATATGAACCATCAAACAACGTCACCTTCACATCAACAACAGGAAAGCCAGCCAAAATACCTGATGGAATGGTTTCGCGTAAGCCTTTCTCAACCGCAGGGATGAATTCACGTGGAACAGTACCGCCTTTAATTTGATCAATAAATTCAAAGCCTTTACCAGCCTCATTTGGCTCCATTTTCAACCACACATGACCATATTGACCTTTACCACCAGATTGCTTAACAAACTTACCTTCAACCTCAACAGATTTCTTGATTGCTTCACGGTAAGCCACTTGTGGTGCGCCTACGTTAGCTTCAACGTTAAACTCACGCTTCATACGATCCACTAAAATCTCAAGATGCAACTCACCCATACCAGAGATAATGGTTTGATTCGTTTCCTCATCCGTTTTAACACGGAATGAAGGATCTTCTTGCGCCAAGCGATTCAAGGCAATACCCATCTTCTCTTGGTCAGCCTTGGTTTTTGGCTCAACTGCCACGTGAATCACTGGCTCAGGGAATATCATGCGCTCCAAGATGATCTCGGTATTCAATGCACACAACGTATCACCAGTAGTTGCCTCTTTCAAACCAACCGCAGCAGCAATATCGCCTGCACGCACCTCATCAATCGGCTCACGCGTATTTGCGTGCATTTGCACGATACGACCGATACGCTCTTTTTTACCTTTGATTGGGTTGTAAACGGTGTCCCCTGCATTCACCACGCCTGAATATACGCGGAAGAAAATCAACTGACCAACAAACGGATCTGTCATGATTTTGAAGGCCAATGCTGAGAATTTCTCTTCATCAGACGCCTTCAGACGAATCTCATTACCGTCACCGTCTTCAGCTTTCGTATCAGGAATATCAGTAGGCGCAGGCATTAACTCAATCACCTTATCCAACATCGCTTGCACGCCTTTGTTTTTAAAAGCTGAACCGCACATCATCGGCACGATTTCAGAAGCAATTGTACGCGTACGCAAACCCAAGAGAATATCAGCCTCTGACAACTCACCTTCCTCAAGGTATTTATTCATCAACTCTTCATTAGCTTCAGCCGCCGCTTCCACCATATTTGAACGCCATTTATCACAATCAGCTTGTAAATCAGCAGGAATATCACGGTAATCGAATTTCATCCCTTGAGATGCCTCATCCCAATAGATTGCCTTCATTTTAATTAAATCAACAACGCCTTCAAATTTCTCTTCCGCACCGATTGGCACTTGTAGAGGAACTGGGTTTGCTTTAAGACGTGCACGCATTTGATCGTACACTTTGAAGAAGTTAGCACCAGCGCGGTCCATTTTATTCACGAACGCTAAACGCGGCACTTTGTATTTATTTGCTTGACGCCAAACAGTTTCTGATTGAGGCTGCACACCACCTACCGCACAATACACCATACATGCGCCATCTAGCACGCGCATAGAACGTTCTACTTCAATAGTAAAGTCAACGTGACCTGGGGTATCAATAATATTGATACGATGCTGATCAAACTGACCAGCCATCCCCTTCCAAAAACAGGTTGTCGCAGCAGAAGTAATAGTAATACCGCGCTCTTGCTCTTGCTCCATCCAATCCATCGTTGCGGCACCATCATGCACCTCGCCGATTTTATGGTTCACGCCTGTATAAAATAAAATACGCTCCGTCGTTGTTGTTTTACCTGCATCAATGTGCGCAGAAATACCAATGTTACGATAGCGGTTAATGGGGGTTTGACGAGCCACGGTTATTACCTTTACTTAATATTCTTAAAGAACAGTTTAATTTTATGTTATTGAAACTTTGCATCAACATTACATCAAAATAACGAAAAAGTGATTGGCAACACCTGCCAATCACTTAATCCACTAGAAACGGAAATGCGAGAACGCTTTATTTGCTTCCGCCATGCGGTGAACTTCTTCACGTTTTTTCATCGCAGAACCACGACCCTCAGAAGCCTCAATCAACTCAGCCGCTAAACGCAAGCCCATTGATTTCTCACCACGCTTACGCGCCGCATCACGCATCCAACGCATTGCCAAAGCACTACGACGACTCGGGCGCACCTCCACTGGCACTTGGTAGTTTGCACCACCAACGCGACGACTTTTCACCTCAACCAAAGGACGCAAGTTCTGTAATGCAAGCGTAAACACCTCTAGCGCATCTTTACTTGTTTTAGTTACAATTTGATCAAATGCACCGTACAAAATACGCTCTGCAACTGACTTCTTACCGCCCGTCATCAATACATTGACGAACTTTGACACCTCTGTGCTACCAAATTTAGGATCTGGCAAAATATTACGCTTGGGCACTTCTCTACGTCTTGGCATACTCTTCTCACTTCTCTTTTATCAATTGTGTTTTGCCAGCAACTACGATGGCAGGGCATTTGGTTAGCCGCTTAATTTAATGCGCTAAATTATTTTGCTTTAGCTTCTTTAGGACGTTTAGCACCGTATTTAGAACGCGATTGCTTACGATCTTTAACACCTGCCGTATCCAAACTACCACGCACCATATGGTAACGCACACCTGGCAAGTCTTTTACACGACCACCGCGTAGCAATACCACGCTATGCTCTTGTAAATTATGACCTTCACCGCCGATATAGCTAATGACTTCATAGCCATTAGTCAAACGTACTTTTGCAACTTTACGCAAAGCCGAGTTAGGCTTTTTAGGTGTTGTCGTATAAACACGTGTACATACACCACGCTTTTGCGGACAAGCTTCAAGTGCTGGCACTTTACTTTTTGTGACCACTTTAACGCGTGGTTTACGTACTAACTGATTGATGGTTGGCATTGCCGATAACCTCTAATTTAAATAAATACTTTTAATACACTACAAAATAAACCAAGATGGTGAAAGCACTAAAGGCAATAACACCATCCTGAAAAACTCAGCATTCTATTTAGCCAGACTTTTATTGTCAAGATATAAATGCTTGATTTTATTCTGTTGCAGCCTCACTCCCTACTTCATTTACTACATTTCCTTCTAACACTTCAGCTTCCAATGTAAGCTCAGTCACAATCTCTTCAGCTTGCGAGGTGTGACTGGGCACACCTCCTGCAACCGCAGCACGCTTACGCGCCTCGTGGTAAGCCAAGCCTGTACCTGCAGGAATTAGGCGACCAACAATCACATTTTCTTTCAAACCACGCAAATCATCACGTTTACCTAAGATTGCTGCTTCTGTCAGTACACGCGTTGTTTCTTGGAATGACGCGGCTGAGATGAACGAATCCGTTGAGAGTGATGCTTTAGTAATACCAAGCAATACGTACTCAAATTGTGCAGGGCGTTTATCTTGCGCAATGACAGCTTCATTTTCAGCTAACAAATCAGCACGCTCCACTTGCTCACCTAAGATAAAGCTTGTTTCACCTGGATCTGTCACACGTACGCGACGTAACATCTGACGCACAATCACTTCAATGTGCTTGTCGTTAATTTTAACGCCTTGTAAGCGATACACGTCTTGCACCTCGTCAATGATATAACGCGCTAAAGCTTCGCGGCCTTGCAGGCGTAAAATGTCTTGTGGGTCAGCTGGACCGTCCACAATCGTTTCACCTTTAGTCACCACTTGACCATCATGCGCAGTTACGTGCTTGTCTTTAGGAATCAAGAATTCACTAGTGATGCCATCTAAATCAGTAATCACCAAACGTTGCTTACCTTTAGTATCTTTACCGAATGACACCGTACCCGTCACTTCTGCCAACATACCTGCATCTTTAGGTGAGCGGGCTTCAAACAACTCTGCCACGCGTGGTAGACCCCCAGTAATATCACGGGTTTTAGATGACTCTTGTGGAATACGCGCAAGCACTTCACCCACACCGACTTCTTGACCATCTTTCACGGTAATAATGCAACCCAATTGGAATGTGGTATTTACTGACTGCTCGCTACCAGCCATCTTCACTTCAACGCCATTGCTATCCAACAATTTAACTTGCGGACGCAAGCCTTTGGTTTGACCAGCACGTTGTTTAGGATCAATCACTACCAAAGATGACAAACCCGTCACATCATCGATTTGTTTTGCAACAGTAATACCTTCTTCAACGTTTTCAAATTTAATTTGACCCGCGTATTCAGTAATAATTGGGCGCGTATGTGGATCCCAAGTGGCGATAGCTTGACCTGCTTTGACTGGTTTACCATCAGTAATTTGCAATGTCGCGCCATAAGGCACTTTATGACGCTCACGCTCACGACCACTTTCATCGGCAACAATCACTTCACCATTACGTGAAATCACCACTTGCTCACCCCGAACATTCGTTACGTAACGCATTGTGGAGGTGAAGTTCAACACACCGTTAGACTTACTTTCAACCTGTGATACAGAAGCTGCGCGAGATGCCGCACCACCAATATGGAACGTACGCATAGTCAATTGTGTACCTGGCTCACCGATAGATTGCGCCGCAATCACACCTACAGCCTCACCCATGCTAATGAGCTTGCCACGACCTAAGTCACGACCATAACATTTAGCACAGATACCATAGCGCGTATCACAAGTAAGCGCAGTACGCACTTTCACTTCATCAATGCCCAGTGCATCAATATGCTCAACTTCATCTTCCGTGAGCAAGGTTCCCGCTGGGTAAATCACTTCTTGCGTTTCTGGATTCACAACATCTAGCGCAGCCGTACGGCCTAAAATACGGTCGTGCAAAGGCTCAATCACTTCACCGCCTTTAACCAAAGCTTTAGTGACTAAACCATCAGTTGTGCCGCAATCATGCTCAGTCACCACTAAATCTTGCGTCACATCAACTAGACGACGTGTTAAGTAACCTGAGTTCGCTGTTTTTAACGCAGTATCTGCCAAGCCCTTACGTGCACCGTGGGTTGAAATAAAGTATTGCAATACGTTTAAGCCATCACGGAAGTTCGCCTTAATGGGCGTCTCAATAATAGAGCCATCTGGTTTTGCCATCAAGCCACGCATACCAGCCAATTGACGAATTTGCGCTGCAGAACCACGCGCACCAGAGTCTGCCATCATGTAAATCGCATTGAAAGACTCTTGACGTAGCACTTTACCTGCACTGTCTTTCATTGGCTTGCCATCAACATCTAAAACATCTTCTTCTTTAAGTTGCTTCATCATGGCATCAGCCACTTTATCACTGGCACGACCCCAAATATCCACCACTTTATTGTAACGCTCACCTTGCGTTACCAAGCCTGAAACGTATTGATCTTCAATTTCTTTCACTTCAGATTCTGCTGAAGCAATCAACGCACCTTTTTCTTGAGGCACTAACATATCGTTAATGCTGATAGAAATGCCTGCTTTAGTTGCGTAAGAGTAACCCGCATCTTTGAGTTTATCCGCAAAAATCACGGTTTCACGAATGCCTACTTTGCGGAAAGAAGCATTGATAAGTTTTGAGATTTCTTTCTTTTTCAGAGCCTTATCTAGATTACTGTAAGCTAAACCCGCTGGTAGAATTTGTGATAATAATGCACGACCCACCGTCGTTTCATAACGATTTGTTTTTTCAGTTTTAACACCATCCAAGTCAAACTCATACTCTTTGATGCGAACAGTAACTCTCGCATGTAAATCAATCAAGCCTTGATCATACACACGTTGCACCTCTTTCACATCGGCAAAACGCATACCTGTACCACGAGCATTCACTTTTTCACGCGTCATATAGTACAAGCCCAACACGATATCTTGTGAAGGCACGATGATAGGTTCACCGTTTGCAGGTGATAACACGTTATTAGAAGCCAACATCAAAGTACGTGCTTCCATTTGCGCTTCTAAGCTCAATGGTACATGAACCGCCATTTGGTCACCGTCAAAGTCGGCGTTGAATGCCGCACAAACGAGCGGATGCAATTGAATCGCTTTACCTTCAATTAGAATAGGCTCAAATGCTTGAATACCTAAACGGTGCAATGTTGGCGCACGGTTTAATAGCACTGGATGTTCACGAATAACATCCTCGAGAATATCCCAAACTTCTGGTCCTTCTTCTTCAACTTTTTTCTTCGCAGCTTTAATCGTTGTCGCTAGACCCAATACTTCCAATTTATGGAAAATGAATGGTTTGAATAATTCCAAAGCCATTTTCTTAGGCAAACCACATTGGTGCAATTTCAATTGTGGGCCAACCACAATTACTGAACGACCTGAGTAATCCACACGCTTACCGAGCAAGTTTTGACGGAAACGACCGCCTTTACCCTTAATCATGTCAGCCAATGATTTCAACGGACGCTTGTTTGCACCCGTCATCACTTTACCGCGACGACCGTTGTCTAATAATGAGTCTACCGCTTCTTGCAACATACGTTTTTCGTTACGTACGATGATTTCTGGTGCTTTCAACTCTAACAAGCGTTTTAAACGGTTGTTACGGTTAATCACACGACGATACAAGTCGTTCAAATCAGACGTTGCAAAACGACCACCGTCCAATGGTACCAATGGGCGCAACTCAGGTGGCAATACTGGTAAGATTTCAAGAATCATCCACTCTGGTTTGATGCCAGATTTTTGGAACGCTTCTAATACTTTTAAGCGTTTAGCGATTTTCTTGATTTTAGCTTCAGAGCCCGTTGCGCCTAAGTCTTGACGCAATGTTGTGATTTCACGCTCTATGTCCATTGTACGCAATAGCTCACGCACCGCCTCAGCACCCATCACAGCATTAAATTCATCACCGTACTCTTCTACTTTTGCCAAGTAGTCATCTTCAGTCAATAACTGACCGCGTGTAAGTGGCGTCATACCAGGATCAACCACGATGAATGCTTCAAAGTACAATACGCGCTCGATGTCACGCAACGCAATATCCAGCACCATACCCAAACGGCTTGGAAGTGATTTGAGGAACCAGATGTGTGCAACTGGTGAAGCCAAGTCAATATGACCCATACGTTCACGACGCACTTTTGATAACGTCACTTCAACGCCACATTTTTCGCAGATAACGCCGCGATGTTTTAAACGCTTGTATTTACCGCATAAGCATTCATAATCTTTGATAGGGCCAAAGATTTTTGCGCAAAACAAACCATCACGTTCTGGTTTAAAAGTACGATAGTTAATGGTTTCTGGCTTTTTCACTTCGCCATATGACCATGCACGGATTTTTTCAGGTGAAGCCAAAGCAATCTTAATTGCATCAAATTCTTCTTCTTGCGTTACCTGTTTAAATAAGTCTAATAGAGCTTTCATGTGAATTCTCTCCTAATTAGTTGCGGTCTAGGTCAATGTCAATGGCAAGTGAGCGAATTTCTTTCACTAACACGTTAAATGACTCAGGCATCCCTGCATCAATTTTGTGCTCACCTTTAACAATGTTTTCATACACTTTGGTACGGCCAGTCACGTCATCAGACTTCACTGTCAGCATTTCCTGCAAGGTGTATGAAGCCCCATAAGCTTCAAGTGCCCAAACCTCCATCTCACCAAAACGCTGACCACCAAATTGCGCTTTACCGCCCAATGGCTGTTGTGTCACGAGTGAGTAAGGACCTGTTGAACGTGCGTGCATCTTGTCGTCCACCAAATGGTGTAATTTCAAGAAGTGCATGTAACCTACAGTGACTGGACGCTCAAATGCATCACCTGTACGACCATCAAACAAGGTTACTTGTGTTTTACCTGCGTGGAATTGCAATTGTTTTGTACGCGCATCATCATCGGGGAAGGCCAAATCTAACATCGCTTTAATATCTGATTCAGCCGCACCATCAAACACAGGTGTTGCAAAAGGTACACCATTGGTAAGGTTGTGTGCTAAATCTAAAATCTCAGCATCCGTAAATGACTTGATGTCTTCCTTCTTGCCTGTGCTGTCATTGTAAATTTTTTCTAAGAACTTACGAAGTTCAGCAACCTTAACCTCTTGGCGTAACATTTCCTCAATGCGCAAACCTAGCCCTTTGGCAGCCCAACCCAAGTGAACTTCTAAAATCTGGCCGATATTCATCCGTGAAGGCACACCTAGTGGATTTAACACGATATCCATTGGTGTACCATCCGCCATGTGTGGCATATCTTCTACTGGACAGATTTTTGAAATCACACCTTTGTTACCGTGACGACCCGCCATTTTGTCACCTGGCTGAATACGACGCTTAACAGCCAAGTAAACTTTCACCATTTTTTGAACCCCTGGCGGTAATTCATCGCCCTGAGTTAGTTTACGTTTTTTCTCTTCATAGCGGTTATCAAACTCAACACGCGCTTGTGATAAACCATCTTTCAACTGCTCTACTTGAAGCGCAGTTTCTTCATCTGACAAGCGAATATCAAACCAATCGTAACGACCCACAGAATCTAAATACTCAGCAGACAGTGTTTCGCCTTTTTTCAGCTTATTAGGACCACCTGTCGCCACTTTACCCTCAATCAAGCGGCGAATACGACCAAACGCATCATTTTCTACAATGCGCATTTGATCTGATAAATCTTGCTTGTAGTGTGCCAACTGATCATCAATAATTTGCTGCGCACGCACATCGCGCTCAATACCTTCACGCGTAAATACTTGCACATCAATCACGGTGCCGCTCATGCCTGATGGTACGCGTAATGAAGTGTCTTTGACATCAGAAGCTTTTTCACCAAAAATCGCACGAAGCAACTTTTCTTCAGGCGTCAGTTGCGTTTCACCTTTGGGTGTCACTTTACCAACCAAGACATCACCCGCTTCAACTTCAGCACCGATGTGAATAATGCCCACCTCGTCTAAACGACCCAACATGCGCTCGCTTAAATTTGAAATATCTTGGGTAATTTCTTCTGGCCCTAACTTTGTATCACGTGCAACAACGGACAACTCTTCAATATGAATAGAAGTGTAACGATCATCTGCCACCACGCGCTCAGAAATCAATACCGAGTCTTCGTAGTTATAACCGTTCCATGGCATAAAGCCAATCAACATATTCTGACCAAGTGCCAATTCACCCATATCAGTAGATGCACCATCAGCAATCACATCTCCACGAGACAGCATATCGCCAATTTTTACTAATGGACGTTGGTTGATGTTCGTGTTTTGATTTGAACGGGTATATTTAGTGAGGTTGTAAATATCTACACCCACTTCACCCGCTTTAGCCTCTTCGTCATTGACACGTACAACAATACGGCCCGCATCCACGTAATCCACCACCCCTCCACGACGCGCAATTACCACCGTGCCTGAGTCAACAGCTACAGTGCGCTCGATACCAGTACCCACAACAGGCTTCTCAGCGCGCAAGCAAGGTACCGCTTGACGCTGCATGTTTGCGCCCATCAACGCACGGTTCGCATCATCATGCTCCAAAAATGGAATCAATGAGGCTGCTACAGAAACAATTTGACCAGGTGCCACGTCCATATATTGAACACGGTCTGGCTGTGTCATGGTAAATTCATTGTGATAACGTGAAGAGATAAGGTCTTCAAGAAACACATTTTTACCGTCTAAATCCGTGTTCGCTTGCGCAATCATGTATTGACTCTCTTCAATGGCTGAAAGATAGTCAATCGTGTCAGACACTTTATTGCCAGCTACACGACGGTAAGGTGTTTCTAAGAACCCATATTCATTAGTACGCGCATAAAGTGCCAATGAGTTAATCAAACCAATGTTTGGACCTTCAGGTGTTTCAATTGGGCATACACGACCGTAATGCGTTGAGTGAACGTCACGCACTTCAAAACCTGCACGTTCGCGTGTCAAGCCACCAGGGCCCAATGCTGAAATACGGCGTTTATGCGTAATTTCAGAAAGTGGGTTGGTTTGGTCCATAAATTGTGACAATTGGCTTGATCCAAAAAACTCACGAATGGCACTAGACACTGGTTTTGCATTAATCAAATCGTGCGGCATTAAATTGTCAGATTCCGCTTGTGACAGACGCTCCTTAACGGCGCGCTCCACGCGCACTAAACCTGTACGGAATTGATTTTCTGCCAACTCGCCCACTGAACGAATACGACGATTACCTAAGTGATCAATATCATCGATTTCGCCACGACCATTGCGCAACTCAAGCAATACCGCAATCACCGCTAGAATATCGTCATTGGAGAGAATGTTAGCACCCTCATCACCATGCGCACCAACTGTCTCATAAAAACGCTTAATCCATTCAGATTGGCGCTCTTCTGCTTTGGTTGGAAATACACGACGGTTAAACTTCATGCGTCCTACGCGTGATAAGTCGTAACGCTCTTCGCTAAAAAACAAGCCCTGAAACAATGCTTCTACAGCATCTTCCGTTGGCGGCTCACCTGGGCGCATCATACGGTAGATTGCAACACGCGCACTGTATTGATCAGGCACTTCATCTATGCGTAAAGTTTGTGAAATATAGTCGCCATGATCCAAATCATTGAAATAAAGTGTGTTAATCGTGCTGACGTTGGCATCTACTAACTTCTCTAGCAATGACTCCGTAATTTCATCATTCGCATTCGCAACTACTTCGCCTGTTTCTGTATCAACAATCGTACTTGCCAATGCGCGACCAAGAATAAAGTCTTGTGGCACGACAATTTCGCTCACGCCAGCTTTTTCCATATCACGGATATGTTTTACAGTAATACGTTTATCTTTAGCAACAATGACTGTGCCATCTTTAGACGCAATATCAAACTTCGCCACTTCACCGCGTAAACGCTCGGGTACGATGGCAAATTCCACACCATTTTTACTGATATGGAAAGTATCAAAGTCGCAGAAGGTTGAAATGATTTGCTCTGGCGTAAAACCTAATGCTTTCAACAAAATAGTGACGGGCATCTTACGACGGCGGTCAATACGGAAGTAGAGGTAATCTTTAGGGTCAAACTCAAAATCCAACCATGAACCACGGTAGGGAATGATGCGTGCTGAAAACAGCAACTTACCTGAACTATGGGTTTTACCACGATCATGCTCAAAAAATACGCCTGGACTACGGTGCAATTGAGAAACAATCACACGCTCAGTGCCGTTAATCACAAACGAGCCATTTTCAGTCATCAAAGGCAATTCACCCATATAGACTTCTTGCTCTTTCACTTCTTTAACTGTTGGTTTTGAAGCCTCTTTGTCCATGATGGTCAAACGCACTTTTACGCGCAATGGCGCAGCGTAAGTTAAACCACGTTGTTGACACTCTTTCACATCAAATGGCTCAGCACCTAATTGATAGCTCACATAATCCAAACGTGCATTGCCAGAATGGCTCACAATTGGGAATACAGAACTAAATGTTGATTGCAAACCATCTTCTGTGCGTTTATCCGCAGGAATATCCGCTTGCAAAAATGCTTTATATGACTCTAATTGCATCGCAAGCAAGTAAGGAATTTCTTGCACACTTTCGCGCTTGGCGAAGCTTTTACGAAGGCGTTTTTTTTCGGTAAAGGAATAGCTCATTGCATCTCCTAATGTTTGAGGGCAGAAATTAAAATACTTTTTTGCACTACATCCACTACATAAGTATTTTCACCTCTAACCTCAGTTAAGTTTTAACTGAAATCTTGTGGTCACAAATTGCCAAATTGCGCAATTACATTTTGTTACATACTGCTCCATTACAAATGCATTAGGCTGACGGTCTCCCGTCAGCCTAATGCATACATTTAGCAATGTATTATTTGATTTCGCCAGTTGCACCAGCTTCAATCAATTTTTTCAACGCCGCATCAGCGTCTGCTTTTGAAACACCTTCTTTAACAGCTTTAGGTGCACCATCTACTAAGTCTTTAGCTTCTTTTAAGCCTAAACCAGTTAATTCACGCACTGCTTTAATTACACCAACTTTTTGTTCACCTGCATTGGTCAGAATCACTGTAAACTCAGTTTGCTCAGCAGCAGCAGCTGGAGCACCAGCAGCACCGCCAGCAGCAACAGCAACCGCTGCAGCTGATACGCCAAATTTTTCTTCGATTTCTTTAATCAATGCGGTTAGTTCCAACACTGTCATTGAACCAACGGCTTCTAAAATATCTGCATTTGAAATTGCCATTTTATATATTCCCTAAATAAATTAAATTACTTCAATTAGCTATCTTTGATTAATTAAGCTGCTTCTTTAGCATCGCGTACTGCCGCAATAGCACGTGCAAACTTGGTTGGAACCTCGTTAAGCGTACGCGCAAATTTCGCAAGCAATTCTTCACGACTCAAGGTAGAAGCCAAGGCTTGAACACCTGCAACATCCATCACTTGATTTGGCATTGCACCTGCTTTGATAACGATTTTATCGTTTGTCTTAGCAAAGTTGTTCAACACCTTAGCTGCAGAAACCGCATCTTCTGAAATACCAAACACCAATGGACCAACCATCGCGTCAGCCAAAGCTGCAAATGGTGTACCCTCAACAGCACGACGCACTAATGTGTTTTTCAACACACGTAGGTAAACACCTGATTTACGCGCTTCAGCACGTAAAACGGTCATGTCGGCCACACCAATGCCACGATACTCAGCCAATACGATTGCTTGTGCATTTGCAACTTGTGCGCTAACTTCAGCAACGACTGCTTTTTTCTCTGTAAGATTTAGACTCAAGGTCTTTCTCCTTCCGTTAAAATCTCCACCTTACTGCTAAGGCGGAATCAGCTTTTACAACTTTCATCATAAAAACCACCTTTATACGGCGACCTTTCATCAGGAATTTTCCTGTTTATGGATGCGCCATCTGCGTAGGATTTAGCACTAAAAAGACAGAGGATTGAAGTTTAAAATCTCTTCATCACCCATCCAACACTGCTTACATTAAGCCTCGCGGCACCTACGGTCTTTGATAACTTCAATCAAAAAGCTGAAACAACCATTTAATTGAACCCAAAGCCCTTTGCGAGTAAGCCCACTCAGTGCGCTTACTCATCACTCATACTTGATCAAGCAAGCAAACTTGCTTGATCAAGACGTACGCCAGCACCCATGGTACTAGATACTGATAATTTCTTTAAATACACACCCTTGCTTGAAGCTGGTTTGGCTTTATTTAAAGCCTCTACCAACGCAGCCAAGTTACCTTGCAACTGCTCAACCGTGAACGATGCACGACCGATAGTGCAGTGAATAATACCGCCTTTGTCTGTACGATATTGCACTTGACCCGCTTTTGCATTTTTAACCGCAGTTGCCGCATCTGGCGTTACAGTACCCACTTTAGGATTTGGCATCAAACCACGAGGACCTAGCACCTGACCCAAAGCACCCACAATACGCATCGCATCTGGCGTTGCAATGACCACATCAAAATCCATTTGACCCGCTTTAACTTGTTCAGCTAAATCTTCAAAGCCAACAATGTCCGCCCCTGCGGCCTTAGCTGCTTCAGCCTGTGCGCCTTGTGCAAACACCGCTACACGCGTTGTTTTACCTGTACCGTTTGGTAACACCAATGCACCACGTACCAATTGATCTGATTTACGGGCATCAATCCCCAAGTTTACAACTACATCAATTGATTCATTAAATTTCGCTGTAGCATTGTCTTTAACCAAGCTCAAACCTTCGGTCACTGGATACAATTTGTTGCGATCCACTTTTGCGCGTAGCGCATTTATACGTTTAGCCATGTTATACACCCTCCACTTCAATACCCATGCTACGTGCGCTACCAGCAATAGTACGCACTGCCGCATCTAAATCAGATGCAGACAAGTCAGCTTGTTTCGTTTTAACAATCTCTTCAGCCTGAGCACGAGTAATCTTGCCAACTTTATCTGTATGTGGACGTGGTGAACCTTTAGTAATGCCAGCCGCTTTTTTGATTAAAATTGTAGCTGGAGGTGATTTCATCACAAACGTGAAGCTCTTGTCTGCAAAAGCAGTAATCACAACTGGAATTGGCAAACCAGGCTCAACACCTTGTGTTGCAGCATTAAATGCTTTACAAAGCTCCATAATATTTAAACCACGTTGACCTAATGCTGGACCAACTGGTGGACTTGGGTTAGCTTTACCTGCAGGAATCTGCAACTTGATATAGCCAATAACTTTCTTTGCCATGCTTATTACTCCTAAAATGGGTACAAACGCCTTCCAAACACAAATCACATAAACTTAATGCGTTTGCCATTTGGAGTTCCCAGCTCCCCGTTAAAAAACTACAACTATACTTCTTTCTCCACTTGATTAAATTCCAACTCAACTGGGGTAGAACGACCAAAAATTACCACCGCCACATGTAGCTTGCTTTTTTCGTAGTTAATATCTTCAACACTGCCAGAAAAGTCTTTGAACGGCCCATCAATAATGCGTACAGATTCACCTTTTTCAAAAGTAAGTTTCTGCGTTGGATTACTCTTACTATCATCAATCCGTTGCAAGATAATATCTACTTCTTTGTCTTTAATTGGCGTAGGCTTTTGCGCACTACCACCGATAAATGCGGTTACGCGCGGCGTACTTTTCACCAAATGCCAAGTCTCATCAGACATATTCATTTGCACCAACACATAACCTGGATATAACTTACGCTCAGAAATGGCTTTTTGGCCATTTTTCATTTCAACCACTTCTTCAATAGGCACTAAAATTTGACCAAATTGATCTTGCAAGCCAGCACGTAGCACTCGCTCTTCCAATCCCTTTTGCACAGATTTCTCAAACCCTGAAAACGCCTGCACCGCGTACCATTTCATACTCATTACGCAGCTCCCATTAACCACTTGACCATGTAAGCAAAAAACACGTCAATTACACCCAATATAATTGCCATCACCACAACCAGAGCAAAAACCACCATCGTTGTTTGAATTGTCTCTTTGCGCGTTGGCCACACCACTTTACGGGCCTCACCAACCGCCTCACCAATAAAGGTAAGCGATTGCTGCCCAACTGGCGCAGTCCAAAGCACTGCAATAGATGCACCTAAACCAGCAAGCACCACAAGAATTCGCACTACCACGGGCTTATCTGCCAACAAATAAAAACCAGCAATTCCTGCAATAAGTAGCAAAAAAGCCACTAGCAACTTAATTTTGTTAATCATAATTGACTTAATAAATACTTACGTAATAGTGACAAAAAACTTCAGGATTTATTAACACAAATAACTAGAAATAATTAAATTTCTAGTTATTCACTGGATAACTATCCACATTAAAATTTGGCAGGCCAAGAGGGTCTCGAACCCCCAACCCTCGGTTTTGGAGACCGATACTCTACCAATTGAGCTATTGGCCTGTATTAAACTTTCTTAAAACACAAGAGTTGCGCAGGGTTACAACGCAACTCTCGACACATCAAAACTATTCAATGATTTTAGCAACGACACCAGCACCTACGGTACGACCGCCTTCACGAATAGCAAAGCGCAAGCCTTCTTCCATCGCAATTGGCGCAATCAATGTCACAGTGATCGATACGTTGTCACCTGGCATGACCATTTCTGTGCCTGCTGGTAGCTCTACTGCACCCGTCACGTCTGTGGTACGGAAGTAGAATTGTGGACGGTAGCCTTGGAAGAATGGGGTGTGACGACCACCTTCATCTTTACCTAACACGTAGATTTCTGCGGTGAATTTAGTGTGCGGTTTGATTGAGCCAGCTTTAGCTAACACTTGACCACGCTCCACCTCTTCACGCTTGGTACCACGGAGCAATACACCTACGTTGTCGCCTGCTTGACCTTGGTCTAGCAATTTGCGGAACATTTCCACGCCTGTACAGGTGGTTTTTAGCGTTGGTTTTAGA
The DNA here is from genome assembly GCA_013140755.1 of Methylotenera sp. Classification (GTDB taxonomy): domain Bacteria; phylum Pseudomonadota; class Gammaproteobacteria; order Burkholderiales; family Methylophilaceae; genus Methylotenera. The sequence goes on from JABFSF010000143.1 coordinate 42,913, forward strand.
CCAACGATTTCAATTTCTTCACCGACTTTGATGATACCGCGTTCAATACGACCTGTTACCACAGTACCACGACCTGAAATTGAGAATACATCTTCCACTGGCATTAAGAATGTGCCGTCGATTGCACGCTCTGGCATTGGGATGTAGCTATCTAATGCGTCAGCTAGACGGAAGATTGAGGGTTCACCAATTTCTGATTGGTCGCCTTCTAGGGCTGCGCGGGCTGAGCCCGTGATGATTGGTGTATCGTCACCTGGGAAGTCGTATTTACTTAATAGGTCACGCACTTCCATTTCAACGAGCTCTAATAACTCTGCATCATCTACTAAGTCCGCTTTGTTAAGATAAACAACGATGTATGGAACGCCAACTTGACGTGCTAACAAGATGTGCTCACGCGTTTGTGGCATTGGACCGTCAGCTGCTGAACATACTAGAATTGCACCGTCCATTTGAGCAGCACCTGTAATCATGTTTTTAACATAGTCGGCGTGACCTGGACAGTCCACGTGCGCGTAGTGACGGTTGGCTGTTTCATATTCTACGTGGGCGGTGTTAATCGTAATACCACGTGCCTTTTCTTCTGGTGCCGCGTCAATTTGGTCGTAAGCTTTTGCTTCACCACCAAATTTCTTCGTCAATACAGTCGTAATCGCTGCCGTTAATGTTGTCTTGCCGTGGTCAACGTGACCTATCGTACCTACGTTTACGTGCGGTTTGGTACGCTCAAATTTACCTTTTGCCATTGCATTAGTCCTTTACAATATTTTATTAACCATAAGTTTTATTAAAATTAATAAAACTTGTTCAAATTAAGCGACGATTTGTATCACAATCGCCAAACACTTACATTTTCCACAAACAGCCTTGGTGCCCATGGCGGGAATCGGACCCGCGACCTCTCCCTTACCAAGGGAGTGCTCTACCACTGAGCCACATGGGCTTTAACCACACACTCAGCTCTTTAGTGGAGCGGGCGACGAGGTTCGAACTCGCGACATCTTGCTTGGAAGGCAAGTGCTCTACCAGCTGAGCTACACCCGCGCGCCTGATAAAATCAACGCCAATAAGCTCAAAACTGCTTACACGCAAACAATTGGTGGAGGGGGAAGGATTCGAACCTTCGTACTCTGAGAGAACGGATTTACAGTCCGTCGCCTTTAACCACTCGGCCACCCCTCCAAACCGAACCCGCGATTATGCTGAAAATTTGACTTGCTGTCAATTGTATAAAAGGGTCTGCTACTTAAAAATTTGGTGCCGAGTATCGGAATCGAACTGATGACCTTCGCATTACAAGTGCGCTGCTCTACCAACTGAGCTAACTCGGCGTTTTGTGAGTTGCGTATTATACTGAGATTTTAGAAAAAGTTAAGTTATTTTACGATTGTTAGTGTAGGTTTTTTTGTTTTATCTTGCTTTGCGGTTTCATTTGACTCAATTTCTGCACGTTGAACCTCTTCAGCACCTTGGGATTCAACATCAAAAAACATGCCCTGATCATTTTCACGCGCAAATATCCCCTTAACTGCACTTATCGGAATATATAGACTCTGCGATACACCGCCAAACCTTGCAGAAAATACAACCGCTTCATTATCAACATGCAAATCTTTGGTTGCACCATAATTAATGTTAAGGACGATCTCACCTGCTTTTACATACGCCATGGGAACGCGCGTTTGGCTATTAACCACCACCATCAAATGTGGCGTAAGATTGTTATCTACACACCACTCATGAATTGCGCGAATTAAATAGGGTTTAGTAGAGATTAAATTATCCATTTATTTAGCTTACATTTTAGGAGCGGCTACTGAATCCAATCAATTCAGCAACGCGAACTCTCTACACTTACTTGCGCATTACTTTTTCTGAAGGTGTCATTGCGTCCGCATACAATGGTCTTGAAAAAAGACGTTCCGCATATTTAAGTATGGGCGCAGCTTGATTTGGCAATTCGATGCCGTAATGACCCAAACGCCATAACAAAGGCGTTACGGCAACATCCAACATAGAGTACTCATCTCCCAACAGGTAGTTTTGTTTTGAGAAAATTGGCACTAATTGCGTAAGGTTATCTCGAATAGTCGCACGCGCTTTATCAGCCTTTACCTCATCACCCGATTCAATGTCCGCAATATGGCTGAATAAATCACGTTAAAATCCATATAAAAACAAGCGTGCACGTGCGCGCATCACGGGATCAGGCGGCATCAGTTGAGGATGCGGAAAGCGCTCATCAATATACTCATTGATGATATTAGCCTCTGACAAGACCAAATCACGCTCTACTAGCACTGGCACTTGGTTATGCGGGTTAATGATCGCTAAATCTTCTGGTTTATTTGCCAAATCTACATCGATGACTTGAAAGTCCATGCCTTTTTCAAATAAAACAATGCGGCAACGGTGGCTATAGGGATCTGTTGTCCCAGAATACAAAGTCATCATACTAATGAATATCCTTCCAATAAGCTTTTTTGAGTTTGTATGCTGAGACTAAAAGCACACTCAAAAATAATAATACAATCCAACCCAATTGCTGGCGTTTTTGTTTAGCTGGCTCTGCCATATAGGCCATAAAATTGGTTAAATCGCCCACCAATGTGTCGTACTCTTCCACTGACAATTTACCTGGCTTCGCTAATTTAAGTGCATGTGTTTCATGGTTGAGTACTTGCTCGCCTTGCAACTCGTAGAGCACATGCGGCATTGACACTTTACAGCTAACAGAATCAAATACACAATTGCCCCAACCCGTAGCACTAGAGTCGTCACGGTAAAAACTTCTCATATACGTGTATACCCAATCTGCGCCACGGGCACGCACTTCCACCGACAAATCTGGTGGCATTACACCAAACCATTTTTTAGCATCATTCTTATTGATAGCTACTTTCATGGAATCGCCTATTTTATCGCCCGCTAATAGCAAGTTTTCTTTAATTTGCTTTTCTGTTAAGCCAATTTCAAGCAAGCGGTTGTACCGCATATAGTTGGCACTATGGCAATTTAAACAATAATTGACAAAAGTACGCGCACCGCGTTGCAATGAAGCATGATTTGACGCATCTATCGGAGCCGCATCTAAATGCACCTCTTGATTTGCGAATGTCACAAGTGGCAATAACGAGATAATCAATAACGCTTTTTTGATGTTGTTAATCATTTTCATGGCAATTACCCCGTCACCCTTTCTGGTACTGGTTTAGTTTTGTCTTTTTTGGTGTACCAAGGCATCAAAATAAAGAACAAGAAATATACAACCGTAAAGATACGCGCCACCAAGGCCGCATAATCAAGACCGCCAAAGAAGCGGACTGATTTATCAAAAGTACCCCAAATGTTGGCTGGCACAGTCCCTAAATAACCGAGCACAAAAAAGCTCACAACAAAAGCCGCTAACCAGCCTTTGTATAAATTACCTTTGTAGCGAATAGATTTAACAGGGCTTCTATCTAACCAAGGCAAGAAAGCAAAGGCTACCACAGATAACCCCATAGCAACCACGCCTGGAAATTGCGAAATGCCAATCGGCGGCACAGCGCGCAAGATAGAATAGTACGGAGTAAAGTACCAAGTAGGTGCAATGTGTGCGGGCGTTTGCAATGGGTTAGCTGGCACAAAATTATTGGCCTCTAAGAAATAGCCGCCAAATTCAGGTGCAAAGAACACAATTACTGAGAACACCATCAGGAACACAACAACCCCCACAATATCTTTCACTGTGTAGTAAGGGTGAAATGGAATGCCATCAAGCGGGATTCCAGTTGCTTTGTCTTTGTGTTTTTTAATTTCCACACCATCAGGGTTATTAGACCCTACTTCGTGCAAGGCAATAATATGTGCCGCCACCAAACCCAACAGCACCAACGGCAAGGCAATTACGTGAAAAGCAAAAAAGCGGTTTAGCGTGGCATCAGAAGTTAAGTAGTCACCACGCAACCATTCAGCAATATCTGGGCCAATAAATGGCACCGTACCAAATAAGCTGGTAATTACTTGCGCACCCCAGTATGACATTTGACCCCAAGGCAATAGGTATCCAAAAAATGCCTCGCCCATCAACGCGAGGAAAATGCCCATACCAAACAACCAAATGAGTTCTCGCGGATTACGATATGACCCATAAAGCAAACCACGGAACATGTGCAGATACACCACCACAAAAAACATAGACGCGCCCGTTGAATGCATGTAGCGAATAAGCCAACCCCAAGGCACATCACGCATAATATATTCCACAGATGCAAATGCCATATCAGCATCTGGCTTATAGTGCATGGTTAAAAAGACACCTGTCACAATTTGCAGCACCAACACCAACAGTGCTAACGAACCAAAAAAATACCAAAAGTTGAAATTTTTAGGTGCGTAATACTCTGTTAAATGCGCTTTAATGTTACTCGTAAGCGGAAATCGCTCATCCACCCAGCTTGTTAATTGGCTAAGATATTTGTTCATTATGCACTCTCCTTAGCATCTTCACCAATCAAAATCACTGTTTCGCTTAAGTAGGTATGCGGTGGAATGACTAAGTTAGTTGGGGCTGGCGAGCCTTTAAACACGCGACCCGATAAATCAAACTTGGAACCATGACATGGGCAAACAAACCCACCATCCCAATCGGCTGTTACAGCAAAACTTTCATTGGGCGAACACCCTAAATGTGTACAAGTGCCCAACATTACCGCATACTCAGGTTTAATTGCGCGCACTTTGTTTTTACAATACTCAGGCTGCTGCGGAACCTCTAAATCTGGATCAGACAACTGGTCATTATGCGCTGCAAGCTTAGCAAGCATTTCATCTGTACGGCGAATCACCCAAACTGGCTGACCGCGCCACTCTGCCGTAGTTTTTTCACCTGGCTTCAACTTACTCACATCCACCTCAACTGGCGCACCCGCAGCCTTAGCACGCTCACTTGGAGTCATGCTAGCTACAAAAGGCACTGCCGTTGCGGCGCAACCCAAGGCACCAATAGCAGAAGTGGAAATTAAAAAATTACGTTTATCTATATCAACTTGAGCGCACCCACAAGCGCGTGAGCTTCCCTCTTGTTTGTCATTTTGGTTGTCTGACATGTTTTCCTCAACATAAAAAGGATTTACTGAATATGGACGCACTCTTTTGAAGCGCATGACCAACGATTTAAACCCATCTTTAATACACAATTTGCAAGCAGGTGAATTTAAGTGTGAGATTATACAATTTTTTGCACCTTAATTAAAGCTTTATTTTATAAGTGATTGAAATAAAAGAATTAAACTTGATTTTCAATTTCAATAAACTCATGTGCTATATTAAATTTTTCCGCCAAATGCCTACCTAATGCCTGCACACCATAACGCTCTGTCGCGTGATGCCCTGCTGAGATGTAACTCACGCCAGACTCTTGTGCCAAATGCGTAGTTTGCTCTGAAATCTCACCGCTGATAAACACATCTGCGCCCATTTCAATCGCTGATTCAAAATAACTTTGTGCCGCACCGCTACACCAAGCGACTGTATTAATCTTTTGTGCTGGGTTGCCAATCACCAGTGGCAAACGTAATAATTTTTGTTCAATTAAACAAGCTAACTCAGACAATATGATAGTTTGACTGGGTTGTGCAAAAGCCACTAAGTTAGACTCCCCATCATAATGATTAGCCTTTAACCCAAGTAGATTACCAAGCTGCACATTATTACCTAACTCAGGATGCGCATCTAAAGGAAGATGGTAACTCATCAAATTTAATTCATGCTTGAGCAAAAAAGCTAATCTTTTTCGTTTAATGCCCACCAGTCTCGGGTCTTCATTTCGCCAAAAATAGCCGTGATGAACTAGAATTAAATCAGCTCCCGCTTGTTGCGCCGCCTCAAGTAAAGCCATACTTGCGGTAACGCCTGTCACGATTTTACGAACCTCTTGTCGCCCTTCTACCTGAAGCCCATTCGGGCAATAGTCTTTGAAACGCTCCACTTGCATAAGTTGTTGGGTATAATGACTTAATGCTTCAATTGTAACCATAAGTTTGCATCCTTTATTTTGCCAATAGTATTTCTAAAGACTATTGAATTTTAACGATTTGACTAAATATAGATACGCATCATCAATACTTTTTTTATACTGATACCATGAACAACCCGTTATACAAAAAAATTTGGCTTATTTTTGCACAAGCTGCCACGATAGGCATGGCCATTTTATTTGTATTGCGCCTCTTTTACCCTAACTTGCTGAACCCCAAAGAGCCTGCCATTACCGTCAATCAAGTTGCACCTTCAGCAAACACCATTTCTAATAGTTCATATAGTCAAGCGGTTAAAAAAGCCATGCCTGCGGTGGTCAATATTTTTACCAGTAAAAAAGCACGTGCCAACGCACATCAAAACTTTCTAGATGATCCAACCTTTCGTCATTTTTTTGGTGATCAACTTGACGAATTTGACACCCCTTCTCAGCCTGAAAGTAGCTTAGGTTCAGGTGTCATTGTAAGTGCTGAAGGGCTTATTTTAACGAACAACCATGTGATTGCGACAGCCGATGAAATTGAAGTAGCTCTTTCAGATGGACGAAAAATGTCTGCCAAAGTCGTTGGTACAGATCCAGATACTGATTTAGCCCTAATTAAAGTAGAAGCAGAAAACTTACCCGCCATCACCTTTGCCAGTTCAGACTCAATCAACGTTGGTGATGTGACATTGGCTATTGGCAATCCATTTGGGGTAGGTCAAACCGTGACGCAAGGCATTGTTAGTGCCCTTGGTCGAAGCCATCTTGGCATCAACATTTATGAAAATTTTATTCAAACTGACGCCTCCATCAACCCTGGCAACTCAGGAGGCGCGTTAATTGATACTGATGGAAATCTCGTAGGCATTAACAGCGCAATTTACTCACGCAGTGGTGGCTCGATGGGAATAGGATTCGCTATTCCAACCGCATTAGCGCGTCAAGTCATGGAGCAAATTGCGACTCAAGGCAATGTTACACGAGGCTGGATTGGTATTGAGGCGCAAGACATCACACCTGAGTTGGCAGAGTCATTTAACCTGCCTCAAGCAGAAGGTGCACTGATTGCTGGCGTGTTACGTGGCAGTCCTGCAGATAAGGCAGGCCTACATGCAGGCGACGTGCTTTTAGCCATTGAAGATAAAACCATTATAGATAGCAATAGTATGCTGAATATCATTGCGGGGTTAAAACCCAACCAAACGGCCAACGTAAAAATATCACGCGACGAAAAAGTCATTTCTATTTCTGTGCTAATAGGTAAGCGCCCTAAACCCGTGCAAGCAGTAGAGTAAGTTTATCATCAAGCAAGCACTCATTGATGTATTGTTGGTGGTGCTTTTTGATTAAAGCTTGCTACTAAAACACCTAATTCATACAGTAGCCACATTGGCACTGCCAGCATAAATTGTGAAATAATGTCTGGTGGCGTAAAAATCGCACCTATCACAAAAGCAGCCACCACCACATAGCCTCTTGCTTCTTTTAATTGTGCGACTGTCACCCAGCCAAAGCGCACCATCATCACCACTGCGATTGGCACTTGAAAGGCTAATCCAAAAGCAAAAAATAAGGTGAGTACAAAATCTAAATAATTGCCGATATCAGTCATCACTGCTACCCCCATGGGGGCGGTGCCAACCACAAAACCAAACACAACAGGAAACACCAAATAATAGGCAAAAGCCATTCCCATTAGAAACAGCGCGCAACTTGCCACAATGATAGGCAACATGAATTTTTTTTCGTGTGCGTATAACCCTGGTGAAACAAATGTCCAAGCTTGATACATAGTGTGTGGCAGCGAAACAATAAAAGCGGTCATCATCGCCACCTTCATTGGTACAAAAAATGGAGTTGTGACCGCAGTTGCAATCATTTGCCCACCTTCAGGAAGTTTGCTTAACAATGGTGCAGCGAGCAATGCATAGATTTTATTCGCAAAAGGAAATAATGCGAAAAAGGCAAGCACAAAGCCAATCACCATACGTAACAGCCGATTACGCAGTTCAATCAGATGTGAAATAAAATTTTCAGTAGGTGTCAAAGCGCACTATTTGGAAAGGTTAATTTTTGAAAGAGATTTTTTACGGACTGGTTTGATTAATGCGGGCTTTGCCTCTAGTGCGTCATCAGACTCAGCCAACACAACCTCTGCCTCTTGGTTCAATGCCACCATTTCAAGTGCTTCAACCTGCTGAGTCATGCCTTGCGCTGCATTTTGCAAACTTGATTGGGTTTGATTAGCAACATTTTTTATTTCTTGCTGTAGTTGCTGCAACTCCTCAAATCGAGCCTCACGGTTAACTTCTTCTTTGATTTGCGCAGCATATTTTTGCATCCTCCCCATCAAGGCACCTAGTGTACGAGCAATTTTGGGGAGTTTTTCTGGGCCAATAACAATTAGTGCTACCACCGCAATCACCACCAGCTCAGAAAACGAAATATCAAACATGAGGATAAATTACTGCTGCGTTTTATTAGTCACTTCACCCTGAATCACATCGCCCTTTTTATCAGCTGTTTCTGATATTTGTCCATCTTTCATGGCTTTTTTGAACTCATTCACAGCACCACCCACATCGCCACCAATGTTTTTTAATTTTTTAGTGCCAAAAACCAACACCACAACTAACAACACTATTAACCAATGCCAAATACTGAATGATCCCATAATAATCTCCTTAAAATAATGGATGAATACTAGCCACCCAAAACATGCACATGCAAATGAAATACTTCTTGCCCACCCTCACGACCTGTATTGATGATGGTTTTAAAGCCCTTTAAACCCTGCTCAGTTGCTAATTTAGGGGCAAGTAGCAGTATCTTACCAAGCAGTTGCTGATGCGTTGCATCGCAGCTTTGCAAGCTTTCCACATGTAATTTTGGCACGATTAAAAAATGGACTTTTGCCGCTGGGTTAATGTCATGAAAGGCAATCACATCTTTATCTTCATAAATCTTTTTTGAGGGAATTGCGCCACTGATGATTTTACAAAATATACAATCATCACTCATTTTGACCGACTTTCTTTTTCCACAATTCCCGACAAGCCCTCGCGCCGCGCCAGCTCATCTAATACTGCTTGCGGCTTAATTTCTGCTTTTGCAAGCATCACCAGCGTGTGAAACCATAAATCCGCTGTTTCATAAATAATCTCGTCCTTATTGCCGCCTTTGGCCGCGATTACGGTTTCTGTCGCCTCTTCACCCACTTTTTTTAGGATACTGTCCATGCCTTTGGCGTACAGTTTTGCTACATAAGATGAGGCAGGGTCGGCCGTTTTACGTTGCTCTAAAAGTTCGGACAATCGATTCAATATATCATTCATGCTTATAAATCTCATTAGGGTCTTTAATCACCGCTTGATCTGTGACCCACGCATTATTTTCCAATTTTTGAAAAAAACAATTGTGCCGCCCTGTATGGCAAGCAATACCACCAATTTGCTCAACACTTAATAAAATCACATCTTCATCGCAATCCACGCGAATTTCATGCACAAGTTGTGTATGCCCTGACTCTTCGCCCTTACGCCATAATTTGTTACGCGACCGTGACCAATACACGGCTTTTTTGGTGTCGTTAGTAAGTTGGAGAGCCTCACGGTTCATCCAAGCAAACATCAGCACACGACCAGTATCATGCGCTTGCGCAATCACAGGCACCAAGCCGTTTGCATCCCACTTTATTACATCTAACCAATTCATAGTCTGACTTCAATTCCGTGTTGTTGCATATACGCTTTAGCTTGTTGCACTGTATATTCACCATAGTGAAAAATACTTGCCGCAAGCACCGCATCTGCGCCACCTAGCTGTATGCCTTCTACCAAATGTTGCAAGTTGCCTACACCACCTGAAGCGATAATCGGTACGTCCACCGCATTTGAGATCGCACGATTGAGTGGGTTATTAAAGCCAATTTTTGTACCATCTCTATCCATACTGGTCACGAGCAATTCACCCGCACCTAAGCTCACCATGTACTCAGCCCATTTGACCGCATCCAATCCAGTTGGTTTGCGCCCACCGTGCGTAAACACCTCCCACTCAAAAGCTTGGTTTTCTACTTTTTTGGCATCTATCGCCACCACAATACACTGTGAGCCAAACCGCGCGGCGGCATCGCGCACCATATTGGGGTTAAGCACGGCTGTGGTGTTAATGCTCACTTTATCTGCCCCTGCATTTAGCAAACGACGCACATCTTCCACTTCACGCACACCACCGCCCACTGTGAGCGGAATGAATACTTGCGAAGCGACTTCTTCAATAATGTGCAAAAGCAAACCGCGGTTATCTGAACTCGCGGTAATATCTAAAAAAGTCAGCTCATCTGCGCCTTGCTCATCATAACGCTTAGCAATTTCTACAGGGTCGCCTGCATCACGTAGTTCAAGAAAATTCACACCCTTCACCACGCGACCATCAGTCACATCTAAACAAGGAATAATACGTTTAGCGAGCACTTAATTCATCCGCTAATTTTTGTGCTGCAGCAAAATCTAATGTGCCTTCATATATCGCACGACCTGTAATGGTGCCGATAATACCTTCGCTGGCAACCGCACAAAGTTTTCGCACATCATCTAAATTAGTAACGCCACCTGAAGCAATCACAGGAATTGTCAAGGCTTGTGCCAAAGCCACGGTGGCTTCAATATTCACGCCTGTCAGCATACCATCACGACCAATATCCGTATAAACGATAGAGCTCACGCCGTAATCTTCAAACTTTTTGGCCAAGTCAATCACATCATGCCCTGTGAGCTTAGACCATCCATCAATGGCCACTTTGCCATCTTTGGCATCTAAACCTACCATAATTTGACTAGGAAAAGCATCGCAAGCCTCATGCAAAAAACCTGGCGTTTTTACCGCAGCAGTACCGATAATAATGTAATCAATCCCATTATCTAAATAACGCTCAATGGTTTCTAAATCACGAATCCCACCACCTAATTGAATAGGGATTTCGCCTTTTACGGCACTCACAATAGATTTAATCGCGCCTTCGTTGACGGGCTTGCCCGCAAATGCACCGTTTAAATCCACCAAATGTAGGCGTTTACCACCACGATCAACCCAATGGCGCGCCATTGCTCCTGGGTCTTCAGAAAACACAGTGGACTCTTCCATTAAGCCTTGTTTTAGTCGCACGCAGTGCCCATCTTTAAGATCAATTGCAGGAATAATTAACATAGTGATTGTAGATAAATAATAAAAATGTTGAACAAAATAAAATGTTGATTAAAGAAGTCGTATTTTTCAGCAAAAAAAGATGTGTTAAGGGTTCCAAGCAATAAAGTTGCTTAACATTTGCAAGCCAGCATTCGCGCTTTTTTCTGGGTGAAACTGCACCGCGAATAAATTATCTTTCGCTATTGCTCCCGTAAAGCGTTGAGGATACTCACTAAAACCTGACGTAATGCTATCGTCATCTGGCAACACATAATAGCTATGCACATAATAAAAGCGCGCACCATTTTCAATGCCTTGCCATAAACAGTGCGGCTTTTGACTCACTTGTGATTGATACACTTGATTCCAGCCCATGTGCGGCACTTTAAGCTTTGCACCGTTCGCATCATGCATCGCATCCGCATTAAACCGCGTTACAAGTCCATTGAACACTCCTAAACCTGGACAATCCCCTTCTTCAGAGTGCTCAAATAACATTTGCATCCCAATGCAAATACCTAAGAAAGGTTTATTGCTTGTTGCATCAATCACCGCCTGCCTTAATCCACGCAAATCCAACTCTCTAATACAATCAGGCATTGCCCCTTGCCCAGGAAACACCACGCGCGATGCACTTGCTATGTCTTTGGGGTTGCTAGTGACCAATACATTTTTTGTTGGAGCTACATGCTCAAGGGCTTTAGACACTGAGCGTAAATTACCCATGCCATAATCCACCACCGCGATGTCAATTTTTTTCATGCTCGTATCAAACAATTCAATGCGGAATTTATAAACTGCCCTTGGTAGATGGCATGATGCCAGCCATGCGCTCATCATGTGCTAAGGCCATACGCAATGCACGTCCAAACGCCTTAAAAATGGTTTCCGCTTGATGATGCGCGTTATGTCCTTTTAAGTTGTCAATGTGCAAAGTGATATTAGCGTGATTGACAAAGCCTTGAAAAAACTCATGGACTAAATCCACATCAAAACTCCCAATCGCTGCTCTTGTGAATTCACAATTAAACGTCAAACCTGGACGACCAGAGATATCTAACACCACGCGCGACAATGCCTCATCTAGCGGCACATAGGCATATCCATAGCGAACAATGCCTTTTTTATCACCAATGGCCTGCGCAAATGCCTGACCAAGTGTAATGCCGATGTCTTCAACCGTATGATGCGCATCAATATGTAAATCGCCTTTAGCATTCACTTCAATATCCATCATGCCATGACGTGCAATCTGGTCTAACATATGATCCAAAAAGCCTAACCCTGTATTAAAGGCAGATACTCCCGTACCATCTAGATTGATATTGACGGAGATTTGCGTTTCTAGGGTATTTCTATTAACTTTAGCCGTGCGCATATCGTGTATTTCACCTGTTTGTTTATATCGCATTTTAACTCATTAAAAGACAGTGTCGTATAGTTACTGCCATAAATCACTATGATTCAATACAAAAAATGATGCATTTCGCGCAATAAACAAAAAACCCCAGTTTTAAGGCTGGGGTTTTTAATAATGCTTACTCAGTCAATTAGCTGAATAATTTTTTCAACCAGCCAAATACACCACCTGTTGAACCACCATGAGCGATTGCAGTAATTTCTGCAGCAGCAACCGCTGGGTCAGCAGCACCATAAATAGCAGCACCAGCAACAATAATTGTTGCGCCAGCATCGCGCACTTGTGCAGTAGTAGCCGCTTTAACACCGCCAGCCACTGAAATTTCAAGACCTAAATTCAAACCAGCAACCATTGCCAAATCGTTAAATGGCGTTTGACCTGCGGCTTGTTGATCCAAACCAGTATGCACGCCAATAATGTGAGCACCCAATTTAGCCACTTCTTGTGTACGTGCTTTTTTATCAGCAACGTTAATCAAGTCAATTTGTGCTTTTTTTCCGTATTTGTTAGCAACATCAATCACACCTTTGATAGTGCCGATGTCTGAAGTGCCCAAAACAGTACAAATATCTGCACCTGCTTTGTAGAATGGCTCAGCTTCATAGTAGCCAGCATCCATTGTTTTTAAATCAACTAAAATTTTGTTGTTTGGAAATTTAGCGCGTAATGTTTGTAGTAATTTGATACCGTTATGCTTAATGCATGGCGTACCAATTTCTAAAATATCTACGTGTGGAGCAACTTTAGTTGCTAAAGCAACAGTTGCGTCAAAGTCTAGTGAATCTAATGCCATTTGGGTTTGTGCCACGATACATCCTCCAACTAATAATAAATCAAATCATGATTTACTTAGGTTAAAAATACGAAATTGAAAATAATTATTATTTGTGCACAAAACGCACATTTCGCTATGATAACTGTAGTTATAGTAAAAGTTCAACCTTTTCATGCTTTTTTTACTATTTTTGTGTGGTTTTTTCACATTTTTAATCAAAAATCTGTCGTGCCGTGCATTGTCTTTCGTCTCATATCAAACGCTTATGCTTTCAATGAGACTACCGAAGTGTTCAGAATTTCTTTCAATGCTTTCACTAACTGCTCTGTTTGCGCATTAGTACCAATCGTAATGCGCATATAGTCACTGATGCGGCTGGGCATTTTAAAATGTCGCACAATGATGCTTTTTTCACGTAAGGCTGCGCTGATTTCTGCGCCATGCTTAGCGTTGTGTTTAGCAAAAATAAAGTTAGCACCTGAAGGTAAAACTTCAAAGCCTAATTGGGTCAGATTTTGAATCAAAACCTCTCGCGTGGTAATCACTTTGCGACAAGTTTCTTCAAAATACGCAACATCTTGCATGGCAGCAATCGCTCCCGCTGAGGCAAAACGGTCTATTGGATAAGAGTTAAAACTATCTTTTACGCGAATTAAAGCTTCTATTAAATCAGCGTGACCTAGCGCATAACCCACGCGCAAACCTGCCAATGAGCGCGCTTTAGATAAAGTATGTACCACTAACAAATTGGGATAAGTGTTGATTAAACTTACCGCAGAGTCTGTGCCAAAATCCACATAGGCCTCATCTATCACAACAACCGACTGCGTATTCTTTTTCAGCAAACTTTCAATATCAACCAATGCCAATGGAATGCCCGTTGGTGCATTGGGATTAGGAAATATAATGCCGCCATTGGGCTGTTGATAATCCTCAACATTGAAAGTGAAATCTTCCGCAAGAGGAATGGTTTGATATTCAATATCGTATAAGCCACAATAAACAGGGTAAAAACTATAGGTAATGTCGGGAAATAATAATGGTCTGCTATGCTTTAATAACGCCTGAAACACATGCGCTAACACCTCATCCGAGCCATTACCGACAAACACCTGATTCACATTCAACTGATGCACCTTGGCTATCGCCACTTTAAGCGCATCTGAATTTGGGTCTGGGTATAGACGTAAAGAATCTGCAGCCTCAAGCTTTAACGCCTCTATCACCTTAGGGCTAGGACCATAAGGATTCTCGTTAGTATTCAGCTTCACGAGGTTTTCTAATTTAGGCTGCTCACCTGGCACATACGGGGTGAGCTTGTGGACAATGTCACTCCAAAATTGGCTCATTATTTCAACCTAAACTCAGCAGAGCGAGCATGTGCCTGCAAGCCTTCGCCATAAGCCAAGGTTGCTGCAACCTTGCCTAATACTTGTGCGCCCGCTGATGACACCATAATCAAGCTAGAACGCTTTTGGAAGTCATATACACCCAGAGGTGACGAGAATCTAGCTGTGCGCGAAGTGGGCAATACGTGATTAGGACCTGCGCAGTAATCACCTAAAGCCTCGCAAGTATCACGCCCCATAAAAATCGCGCCAGCATGTTTGATTTTTGCACAATACGCAAGCGGGTCGTCCATAGAAAGCTCCAAGTGCTCAGGCGAAATATAGTTACAAATTTCGGCCGCCTCATCCATATCGCGCACATGAATCAACGCACCTCTATCGGTTAAAGACTTGGTAATGATGTCTTTACGCGGCATTTCTTGCACTAATTTTTGAATGCTGGCGGTGACTTTATCCAAAAAGTCCGCATCTGGACTCAGTAAAATTGCTTGCGCCAACTCATCATGTTCAGCTTGGCTAAACAAATCCATCGCAATCCAATCAGGATTAGTTTTGCCATCGCATATCACTAAAATTTCTGATGGCCCTGCCACCATATCAATACCCACTACGCCAAACACACGACGCTTAGCGGCGGCTACATAGGCATTACCTGGACCAACGACCTTATCCACTTGCGGCACAGTTTGCGTGCCATACGCCAACGCACCTACCGCTTGCGCACCACCAATGCAAAATACGCGGTCAACCCCACACACCGCTGCTGCCGCTAATACTAACTGGTTGCGTTCGCCATTGGGCGTAGGCACCACCATAATCAGCTCTTTTACGCCCGCCACTTTAGCTGGAATGGCGTTCATTAATACGCTAGAAGGGTATGCCGCCTTGCCGCCTGGCACATACAAACCCACGCGGTCTAATGAAGTAACTTGCTGCCCTAACAACGTGCCATCCGCCTCGGTATAGCTCCAAGATTGCATCAATTGCTTTTCGTGATAGCCTCGCACACGGTCTGCCGCTACTTTTAATGCTTCGCGCTGATCTGTTGGCAAGCCATTTAAAGCGGCTTGTAACTCTGCTTGAGTGATTTCAAGCTCAGTTAAACTACTGGCACTTGTTTTATCAAAACGGCTAGTATATTCCAGCACCGCTTCATCACCACGGCTTTTCACATCTTTTAAAATGTTAGCGACGACAACATCAATGCTGTCATCTTGCGCGGTTTCAAAAGCAAGCAGGGCTTTTAAGTCAGCATCAAAACTGGCATCTTTGGTAGATAGTTTTCTAATGTTCATCTTTAGTTCTCTACAATTTAATTTTCTTCATTTCGACCTAAAACATGTAGGGTGTCAATAAGCGAAGTATTGCACCAAGCCATGATGCAAATAGTGCAATGCGCTTTGCTTATTGACACCCTACCATTCCTAGCTAGATTTGCTTACCAATCGCACCTACAAAAGCATCCATAATTGGTTGAATTTTATCTCTATTAAGCTTGAGAGAGGCTTGGTTGACCACTAAGCGTGAGCTTATATCGCCTACTTCCTCTACGGCTTTTAGATTGTTGGCTCGCAAGGTGCTACCTGTACTGACCAAATCCACAATCGCATCTGCCAGCCCGACCAATGGACCGAGCTCCATAGAGCCATACAGTTTAATTAAATCAACATGCATGCCTTTTGCGGCAAAGTGTTCACGCGCGGTTTTAACGTATTTAGTCACTACTTTTAGCCTTGCGCCTTGGCGAATACTGGCTTCATAATCAAAATCGTTACGCACTGCCACCATCATTTTGCATTTAGCAATTTGTAAATCAATCGGTTGATATAAACCTTCACCGCCATGCTCGTCCAGCACATCTTTACCCGCAATCCCCAAATCTGCCGCGCCATATTGCACATAGGTGGGCACATCGGTGGCCCGCACAATAATAAGACGCACATCGTCACGATTAGTGCCAATAATCAGCTTGCGCGAAGCTTCAGGGTCTTCAGCCGCATGAATACCTGCTGCAGCCAAGAGTGGAACGGTTTCCTCAAAGATACGGCCTTTTGAAAGTGCGATTGTTATCATATTTTGTAGCTACAGAGAACACTGCGCTCTCTGCTGCAATGTCCTATTGAGTTCTCTTTACATTTGCGCCAAGCGCATTAAATTTAGCCTCTAAATGCTCATAGCCACGATCTAAGTGATAAATGCGTTCTACCACGGTTTCACCGCGTGCCACCAAGCCCGCTAACACTAAGCTGGCAGAGGCACGTAAATCGGTTGCCATCACGGTTGCGCCATCTAAAAATTCCACGCCTTTTACCAATGCAGTATTCCCATCAATGCTAATATCTGCGCCTAAACGCTGCATTTCTTGCACATGCATAAAGCGGTTTTCAAAAATAGTTTCTGTGACTTTTGCCACCCCTTCCGCCACTACGTTTAACGCCATAAATTGCGCTTGCATGTCAGTAGGGAAAGCTGGGTGTGGCGCAGTACGAATATTTACCGCTTTGAGTTTGCCATCACTTTTCACAGTAATGCTATTAGCATCACTGGTTACCGTAGCACCTGCTTCGCGCAATTTCTCAATCACCGCATCGAGCAAATCAGCGCGAGCATTGAGCAGCCTCACCTCGCCGCCTGTCATGGCCGCCGCCACCATGTAAGTGCCAGCTTCAATGCGGTCGCACACGACATTATGCGTAGTGCCGTTAAGTTTTTCTACGCCTTCAATGGTAATCACATCGGTACCTGCGCCCGTGATTTTTGCCCCCATTTTGATGAGCATTTCTGCCAAATCTACCACTTCAGGCTCTTTTGCCGCGTTTTCTAACACGGTGATGCCTTGTGCCAGTGCTGCCGCCATCATGAGGTTTTCTGTACCAGTGACCGTGACTAAATCCATATAGTAACGTGCACCTTGCAAGCGGCGATTGGGTAAGTGCAGTGTACTGGCTTGAATGTAGCCATGCGTAATGTGAATTGCCGCACCCATTGCTTGCAAGCCTTTGATATGCAAATCAACAGGGCGTGAACCAATCGCACAGCCGCCAGGCAATGACACACGCGCCGTACCAAAACGTGCTAATAGTGGGCCTAGCACCAAAATAGATGCTCGCATGGTTTTCACCATATCGTAAGTGGCTTCAAAAGAAGTCACATCGCTGGCATCTAAACTCACTTCGCTTGCATTACGCGTCACCTTTACACCCATCATATCAAGCAGTTTGATGGTGGTATCAATATCTTTTAATGCGGCAATGCTGCTGAGATGCAAAGGCGTTTCTGCCAGCAAGCTTGCGCATAAAATCGGGAGTGCTGCATTTTTTGCACCCGAAATGGTAATTTCACCTTGTAGGCGATTACCGCCTTGTATGATTAACTTGTCCAATTACTTAACCGCATCTAACATAGTTTGCAGTTCACCACTTTCATACATGGCACGCATAATATCTGAGCCGCCCACAAACTCACCCTTGATGTAAAGCTGTGGAATGGTTGGCCAATTGGCATATTGCTTAATGCCTTCACGAATCGCTTGGTCTTGTAGCACATCCACCGCCACGTATTTGGCTTGGCAAGCATCTAAAATTTGCGTGGCAAGGTTTGAAAAACCACATTGCGGAAACTTCGGACTACCTTTCATATAAAGCACCACTGGGTTTGTGGTGACCGTGTCTTTAATTTTTGCTTGTGTGTCCATGTAAATTCCTATTGATTGATTTCTTCCCATTTTTCAGGGGTAAATGTTTTCATTGAAAGCGCATGTATTTCTGCACGCATACGGTCGCCCAATGCGCCATACACCAACTGATGTTGCTGCACCATGTTTTTGCCAATAAATGCTGGGCTCACAATCACCGCCTCAAAATGCGTACCATCATCGCCTAACACTTTAATGTAATCGCAGGCGAGATTTTGGGTAATGTAGCTTTCTAACTGTGCAGCACTTAACAACTTTTACGACTCCTTGAAGCTCTTATGCTCTTAATTTATAGCCTGATTTTAACATTTTTAAACACACCCATGCTAAAGCAAATAAAAATGTCACCACTACCGCTAAACTCAGCCACGGAGAAACATCGCCTTTGCCAAAAAAACCGTACCTAAAGCCATCTATCATATAAAAAAATGGGTTAAATTTTGATACCGTTTGCCAAAACATAGGCAATGAATGTATGGAGTAAAACACCCCTGATAAAAACGTGAGTGGCATAATCACAAAGTTTTGAAAAGCCGCCATTTGATCAAACTTATCAGCCCATATCCCCGCGATAATGCCAAAAGTGCCTAACAGTGCGCTACCTAAAATTGCAAAAGTAAGTATCCAACCCAAATGTGCGATGTGCAGGCTAACAAAAAACAAAGCCACCAAATAAATTGCTAAGCCCACAAATAAGCCGCGCACCATTGCCGCACCAAGCAAGGCGATATAAAACTGCAGATAACTCAGCGGCGTGAGCAAAATAAACACAATATTACCCATGACTTTAGATTGAATCAGGCTAGATGAGCTATTGGCAAACGCATTTTGCAAGAGCGACATCATAATAAGACCTGGGATTAAAAATGCGGTGTATGGCACACTTTCATACACTTGCACTTTACCTTCTAGCACATGTGAAAATATCAGCAAATACAGCAAGGCTGTGAGTACAGGCGAAGCCATGGTTTGAAAAGCTACACGCCAAAAACGCAAAATTTCTTTTTTAAAGAGTGTGTAAGTTCCACGATTGCTAGCGTTAATTAAGCTCATGCATGCGCCTCTTTTGCTTGCTTACCCACCAGCGACAAAAATACGTCTTCTAAATCTGGCTCTATCAACTGCATATCTTCAATGGCTACATTAGCTTTGCGTAACTCGCTTAAAGCAAACTCCATTTGGTTAAGCGCATTTAGAGTTAATAAATACACGCCATTTTCTCTACTTTTTAACATGCTTAATAGGGACGCAGGCAAAGCCACATCGCCCAAAGTGAGGCGTAAATTTTTCCCCGCAAATTTATTGAGTAAATTGGCAGTGCTATCTAGTGCCACAATTTCGCCTTGCTTCATCATTGCCACACGCGAGCAAAGCGTTTCCGCCTCTTCTAAATAATGGGTGGTGAGAATAATGGTGTGACCTTCGTGGTTAAGCTTTTTAATAAACTCCCACAGCATTTGACGCAACTCTACATCCACACCTGCGGTTGGTTCATCTAGCACAATCACAGGAGGCTTATGCGCTAAAGCCTGCGCAATTAAAGCGCGACGCTTCATGCCGCCTGAAAGCTTGCGCATATTGGTGTGCGCTTTATCCGTTAAACCTAAACCTTCTAAAATCTCATCCACCCATGCATCATTTTCAGGCCCACGTCCAAAATAACCAGCCTGAAAGCGTAGCATTTCACGCACATTAAAAAAGGGGTCAAACACTAACTCTTGCGGCACCACACCCAGTGCCATACGAGCCGCCTGATAGTTAGCGACCACATCATGCCCCATAATACTTGCAGACCCAGCACTAGGCTTGAGCAAACCAGCTAAAATATTGATGAGTGTGGATTTCCCCGCACCATTGGGACCCAACAGACCAAAAAACTCACCTTGTGGAATCGTTAAATCAATACCTTTGAGCGCACACAAACCACCAAAATGTTTTTGAATCTGATTTATTTGAATGGCTGGGGTCATTTGATTTTGGATGTCAATTCAAGAAAGTTGTCCACGAGACTCACAAAAAACACGCAAAATTTAAACAAAATAATCATCAACAATCTCTTAAAAGTTGAAGATTTTTTAGATTTTTATTTTGTGTTTTTTGTGAGTGTCGTGGACAAAAAGTTTAAGTTATGCGCTTAATGGAATAAATTCCGCAACTCCATAAAGCACGGCCAAGCTCGCCAAAGCTTCAGGCACATGTGTAAATGAAATGCGGGTATTTTGTGCAACCGCACGACGACGCCACTCCAACATCAAGCTTATCGCAGCTGTATCAACTTCTGTTACTGAATCAAGGTTAATCTGCAAATTTTGTGGCATTGCCAATGCATTGCTACTACTGAGAATCGTGTTGGCGTTATCCATAAGAATGTCACCTGCGACTAACCATTGATTTTCATTTGCTGTAATACTCATACACCTGCGGCTTTGTTTTTTTCTGCAAGTTTTTTATTCAAGCTATCTAAGCCATTTGTACGAATTTCATTACTGAACTGGCTACGATAGTTAGTCACTAAACTCACGCTTTCAATCACAATATCATAAACTTTCCAACCATTTTCTGCTTTAACCAAGCTGTAATCAACCGCAATAGGCTGACCACCTGACTGCAATATTTGTGTTTTAACGCTCACATTTTTCGCTTCTGACTCGGCACGCGATGGCTTATACTCAATCACTTGGTCTTTATATTTTCCTAGCGCGGTTGCATAAGTGCGCAACAACAAGCTACGAAACTCTTTTTGGAATATCGCTTGTTGCTCTGGCGTTGCAGACTTCCAATTTTTACCGAGCACCATTCTGCATACGCGGTCAAAATCAAAGTTGGGAAGAATTTTCTCTTCAGCCAATGCAAAGATTTTTTGTTGATTACCTGCTTGTATCTCTTTATCACTCTTTATGGTGGCTAATACATCATCCGCTGTTTTCTTAACCAATTCATCTGCGGTGATTTCAGCAAAAGCAACATTACAATTAACCAATAGCATTGCAATGAATGCTGTTTTGGTAAAAAAACTGAACAATGTTTTCATTTAAACCCTTTTAAATTGCCAATTAATCTAGATAACCCCGCCTTTAAAACGGTACATCACCCAATTCAGTTGACTTGGCCGCAGGTGCTTCAGGCTTAAGTTCTGTGGGTTTATTATCGCTATTACTTTCTGAAGCTTTATTATACAAGAACTGGCTAATCATTTTTTCAAGCACCACTGCATCTTGTGTTTGCGTGATTTTATCACCATTTTTCAATAGCTCATCGTCACCACCCGCCTCGAGTCCAACGTACTGCTCACCTAACAACCCTGCAGTATAGATGTTTGCAAACGTATCTTTAGGAAAAGCATAACGTTGATCAATTTTAATTGAAACAACAGCCTCATACTGTTTGGTATCAAAATCAATACGATCAACGCGACCCACTACAACACCCGCACTTTTCACTGGCGCACGTGGCTTTAAACCCCCAATATTTTCAAAGTCAGCCGTCACAGTATAGGTTTCACCCAGCTTGCTTGCAGTTAAGTTTCCCACTTTTGTGGCTAAAGCAAAAAAGGCTGCCACACCTAATGCAACCAACACGCCAACCCATAAATCTATTGTAGATCTATCCATTTTCACACCCTAACCTAATGTTTACACCATCATAAATGACGTTAATATAAAATCTAACCCGAGTACAGAAAGCGCAGAAATAACCACTGTTCTTGTTGTGGCATGACTCACACCTTCTGCTGTTGGCGGCGCATCATAACCTTCAAACAATGCAATCATGGTGCAAGCCACGCCAAATACAAGGCTTTTAATCAACATATTAGTCACATCAACAAACTCCACATTTGCTTGCATTTGCGACCAAAATGCACCTACATCCACCCCAATTTGTGCTACTGCCACCAAATGTCCGCCTAAAACACCTACCATTGAAAATAAACAGGCTAACAGAGGCATTGACAAGACTCCCGCCCAAAAACGCGGTGCAATCACGCGTGAGATTGGATTGACTGCCATCATTTCCATTGCAGAAAGCTGCTCAGTGGCTTTCATCAAGCCAATTTCTGCGGTCATTGCAGTGCCTGCACGTCCAGCAAATAGCAAGGCTGTGATTACAGGCCCTAACTCACGCACCAATGCTAAAGCCACTAGCACGCCAATCGATTCAGACGAACCATATTTTTGTAAAGTGTTATAGCCTTGCAAAGCCAGCACCATCCCCACAAAAAATGCTGACACTAGAATAATGATGAGCGACATCACCCCTGTAAAATACATTTCACGCACAATTAAGCGTGGACGACGGAAACACTCAGTAGAATACGTGAGTGTTAAAAAGAACAATCGCGCACCTGCACCTAGACGCCAAATTTGATCCCCCACACGGTGACCCACTTTACGTAAACCACGAATGATTTGACTCAGTATATTAGCCACGCTGCATCAACTCCTGCTGATAATCTGGCGCAGTATAATGAAATGGCACAGGACCATCTTTTTCACCATGCACAAACTGATGTACAAAAGGCAGCGTAGATTGTATTAAATCATGCGGCGATCCTTCAGCCGCAACTTCACCATTGGCCACAAAATAAACATAATCGGCGATTTGAAAAGTTTCTTTCACATCATGTGACACGATAATTGAAGTAGCCCCTAGCGCATCATTCAGGCTACGAATCAAATCACAAATCACGCCCATTGAAATTGGATCCAGCCCCGCAAAAGGCTCGTCATACATGATAATGCTCGGATCAAGGGCAATCGCACGCGCCAAAGCCACGCGTCGTGCCATGCCGCCAGATAGCTCAGGCGGCATTAAGGTATGCGCGCCTCGCAAGCCAACTGCATTAAGCTTCATCAATACTAAGTCTCGTATCATAGACTCAGGCAAGCCTGTCAGCTCGCGTATGGGGAAAGCCACGTTATCAAACACACTTAAATCGGTAAACAAAGCACCATGTTGAAACAACATGCCCATTTGGCGACGCAGTTTAAACATGCCATTACGATCTTGCTGATGCACCACCTCACCATTCACGCGCACTTCACCTTTAGTAGGCTTAATCTGCCCGCCAATCAATCGTAACAAGGTGGTTTTACCACTACCGCTGCCACCCATAATCGCCACCACTTTACCGCGTGGGAACACCATATTGATGCCTTTATGCAACAATTTGTTTTTGTACCCAAATGATAGGTCATCTATTTCAACAATGTGAGAGGTCATGAATGTGGCGTATTTTTATTACTTTTATGTGAAAGGCTATTTTAAAACAATTTGCTTGTGATGCAAGCTTTTAATGACCTGAAGCTGACATTAAAAAAGCTCACCTCAGTGAGCTTTTTTAATGCTTATTACGATAAAGTTTTTTTTAAAAGG
The DNA here is from genome assembly GCA_013140755.1 of Methylotenera sp. Lineage (GTDB taxonomy): Bacteria > Pseudomonadota > Gammaproteobacteria > Burkholderiales > Methylophilaceae > Methylotenera. The sequence goes on from JABFSF010000143.1 coordinate 66,715, forward strand.
CCAAACACACCGTGTAATTTGCGTTTTCTTCAGCTGGCTGAATATCACCATCCCAAGCATTGCCACCATCAACAAATGCACGTACTGATCCAGCATCGGTATCACCATCATCTAAGGTAATATCTAGTTGCTCGGCAAATCGACCTTGTATGGCGGCAGAGCACACAGTGAATGTGCCTGTCATCCCAGCAATCGCAAACGAAGCCACGCTTTGAATGCCAATACGCCCACCTGCAGAATTCTGTGGGGCGTAATTCGGATCATCTGCGGCTGTAGGCCCTGGTGCAAAGCCCGCTAAACGCACATGTTGCCAAAATAAATAAGAGTCATCCGTTTGCGTAGCAGAGTTCCACGCACTGGCAATGACCCCATTACCATTAGTATCTGGAGCTACTGGTGTTGCATTTGTACCCGCCACATGCGCATCTGCAGCACGATCATCCCCAGGAATTGCTCTAAAGCGATCTTGATAACCATACACATACACTTGTATATTTTTAAACTCTGTCGCTAAACTTTTTACACGTGCACTGTTAATGAGCTCCTGCCCCTTTAACACCCCACCCAAAAGCAAACCAATAATGACCAATACAATCGCTAATTCAATCAAGGTAAAACCTGTTTGTTTTTTCATTTATTTCCCCAAAAGTGCAATTAGCACATTTCATACACAAAACAACACTTCACAACAAATTTGTTTCATAAAAAAAGCAAATAACGTACCAATGATTTACTGTAAATCTAGCACTCAAGAACTTTTTAATTAACCGCCATTAACTCATGGTTTTATAAGCATAATTAGCATCTGTCACTTTTCAGCCACTTTCAACAAATCATCCATGATAGAGATTTATCATGTTGACATTTCAACAATTTCGTCCAAATATCAACACTTTCTTAACTTTCAAACTTAGGCATACAATAGCGTTATTATCTTGTAATGAAAGCGTGACTTGCCATGGCACCTTTATATCAACACATTAAACTGTTACTGAATGCCCCCGACCGCCTGATGGCACTGATGCTTTTATCTTTACATGCATTACTGGTGTGGGGAGAATCAAACCAAACTTACGGCACATTATTATTGTGCCATTATGGTTTTTTTCTGCTTTGGCAACCAGTGTTTCGTCACAATGCAAAAATATCATGGCCCATTACCATCATCATCTTAGTGCTGGCTAGCTTGTCGTTATTTTACATGAGCTGGTGGGTTGCTGCTGTTTGGATTGCGGGCTTGTTTGCCCTCATCGGTGGGCGTGTTTTTTCTAGCAGCCCAATACACTCTAGGCTCCCCAACATTGTAGCCTCAACGTATTTGCTCACTATTTTGCTGTTATGGGTCGTGCCAAAGCTATTAAATAACACGCATGATTTAGAAGCCGCTAAGTTTTTACTGGTTTATATTTTACCTTTATTACCACTGACTATTTTGTTTTTATCCGTTAAAAACAAGCCTTCTGAACCTGTCGCTAATATTGACTTTTTTTACACCTTACTCATCTTCTTACTCACGCTTATCACTATTTTGGGTAGCTTTGCCATTGGAACGATTTGGCAATTGCATTACATTAAATTACTCATTTTTACTGTAATGGGCTTGGCAGGTGTTCTGGTTGCGCTTAGCTGGCTGTGGAACCCAAGTGCGACTTTTTCTGGCTTAGAGCTTTTGATGTCACGTTACTTATTAAGTATTGGGCTACCTTTTGAGCAATGGATTAGAAAAATTGCGATGTATGCCGAAGACGCACCTTCTGCAAACGGCTTTTTGCAAGCTTCTATGCAAGAATTGGTTTCGCTCAACTGGGTTAGCGGCGTGATGTGGCAAGTGGAAGGGGGGAAACAAGAAGTGGGTGAGCCCACAAAGTATATTTCTACTTTTAGCTTTCACGACCTACACTTAGCACTTTACGCGCGTTGGTCTTTTACCCCAGCCATGTATTTGCACGTGCAATTACTCACGCAGATTTTAAGTGAATTTTATGAAGCTAAAAAACGTGAAGAAACCATTAGTCAAAATGCTTATATGCAAAGCCTGTATGAAACAGGATCGCGCTTAACGCACGATATTAAAAACATTTTGCAATCGCTTGATACTTTATCTGCCGCAGCAGAACAAACGCACCATGCGGAAGATGATGCAAAGCTTGTTGAGTTGGTCAAAAAACAGTTGCCAAGATTAAGCCAGCGCCTAGGTAGCACGCTCGCCAAGCTTGAAATGCCAAGCTTAGAGAAAAAGGTGCAAGCCAAAGTAAGCACTTGGTGGAAAAACTTTAAACAACTTAATGCGCACTATCCAGTGAAATTTGAATCCCCTTCACAATTCCCAAAATCAGACATTGACCCTGATGTGCTAGATAGTGTGATTGATAATTTAATTCAAAATGCGTTAGAAAAAGCCAAGTGGGAAGCCAATATCATTGTTAAAGTGACTCTCCTGCCTACTGAACATTTTTGCGTAGAAGTCTCAGATACGGGTAGCGCAATGCCTGCTGAAGTTGAACAACGTTTATTTAAATCTCACGTCAGCTCAAAAAATGGATTGGGCGTAGGCTTATACCACGCTGCACAACAAGCTAGGCAAGCAGGTTATGAATTAAGTTTGGTGAAAAACCATGATGGCGAAGTACGCTTTAGACTAGCATCCTTAAACCGATAAAAAGCTACCCACGAAATGCATTAAGCAGGCATTTCGTGGATGAAAGTCGCATTTGAGTTAAAGCGTACCGTAAGAATGCAAACCGCTTAAAAACATATTTACGCCTAAAAATGCAAAGCTCGTGATAAGCAAGCCAATCAGTGCCCACCACGCTAGGATTGACCCGCGCAAACCTTTAACCATGCGTAAATGCAACCAAGCGGCGTAATTGAGCCACACGATTAACGCCCACGTTTCTTTTGGATCCCAACTCCAATAACCGCCCCAAGCCTCAGCCGCCCACATGGCACCCAAAATAGTCGCAATGGTAAAAAACGCGAAGCCAACCGCAATAGATTTATACATGAGGTCATCCATCACCAGCAGGCTTGGCAAGCGAGTTGCGAGTATGCCTTTACTAGCCAGCAAGTAAGCACTTGCTACCATCGCCGCTAACGAAAATGCACCATATCCAACAAAGTTTGCAGGGACGTGTATTTTCATCCAATAGCTTTGTAATGCGGGAACTAAAGGCTGAATATTGTGCGCTTGACGGTCAAAGGTGTACCAAAGAATAAAGCCTACCGCTGCGTTAATCACTAGCAACACAAAGCCGCCCAACTGCTTGGTATTGAGCTTTTTCTCATAATGCAAATACAGTAACGCTGTAATTAAGCAAAATAACACAAAGACTTCATATAAATTACTCACTGGAATATGTCCAACGTCTGGCGCAATTAAGTATGACTCGTACCAGCGCACCATCAAACCAACAAAGCCAAACAAGGTGGCACTCCACGTAAGTGCTGTTGCCACCTTGCCCGCAAAGTCGCTACGTTTTAACATGGCAAACCAGTATGTCAACATTGCCAATACAAACAGCACATTCATCCACATAATGGCAGATTGGCTAGAAATTAAAAACTTCAGCAAAAAGGCTTGTGTGGCACGCGCCTGATTGCCGTCATACAAGCTGATTGAGAATAGGCTGATCAGGGCAACTGCCAATACCAATTTAGCCATCGATTTCCATTGCCATCCTAGATAGCTCAACAAAGCAGCCGCACCAAACAAAAAACCAATCTCATAGGTATCCATGTGATGCGCGTACTGCATCAACGCAAAAACCGCACCCACAGCAACGAGCAAGGCATAGAGCCAATCTTGCCAATTAAGGCTTTGCAATAATGTTTTTTCTTCATACGCTTGTAATTGATTACGCATCATTTCTCCTTACGTCAGCACATTGCTAAGTTGCTCACGATACACATTAAACTCTTGATCAAAATCTAAATTTTTGCGGTTTGACGACATCGCAAATAACACTTGGTTTGCATCAGGTTGTAATAACAACCAAATACGCCGCTCACGAATATACATCATGGCAAAAATACCTAACACCAATAATACCGAGCCTAAATACACCCATTTTTGCCCAGGAGATTTAGTCAGCTGTAAACCGCTTGCTTGTTTATGCTCAAACTGTACGAGCTGTAAAAAATAGGGCGTGCCATAAAAAAACATATCGCTAAATGAATTAAGGCTATCGCGTATCAACGCCTCGCTCAAGGCATTGTTGACCAATGCAGGTTTTTTATTTTCTAACAAGCTCATGTTATAGGCCTCATAGGCCGCCACACGAATAATTTTAATATAAGCCCCAGCAGCGGCTTCACGCTCTTTTTCTGGCACACTTTGTTCAATCACTTTTGCAATTTGGTTATAGCCGCCTTGTGCAAATACCGTGAGCAACTGCACTACACTGGCCTCAAACTGTTTTTTAACTTGTGCGTCTTTGCCTTCTAATGAGCTACTTGCAATTTTTTGAGTAATCGCTTGGTATTTTGACGCATCTAACATCGTGGCTCTAAACTGCATAAAACCATTGACGCT
>JABFSF010000082.1 GCA_013140755.1 Methylotenera sp.
GCCTGAGGATGCAAAACCCATTGAAATTGTTCGTAAACCCAAAGCCGACCGTACCAAGCAAGTGGTTCGCTTAGCTGCTTATGAAGAAGTCGCCCATGACCCTGTGATGTACGCCCATGCTTCACGCGTGTTGCACTTGGAAGCTAACCCAGGCAATGCCAGAGCCTTAGTGCAGCGGCATGGTGACCGAGAGGTATGGCTTAACCCGCCGCCCATACCACTCACCACTAAAGAAATGGATTATGTGTATGACTTGCCCTATGCACGTAAGCCTCACCCCGCTTATAAAAATGCAAAAATCCCTGCGTGGGAGATGATTCGATTTAGCGTGAACATCATGCGTGGCTGTTTTGGCGGCTGCACTTTTTGCAGTATTACCGAGCATGAAGGTCGCATTATTCAAAGCCGCAGTGAAGCTTCTATTTTGAAAGAAGTCGAAGAAATTCGCGATAAGGTTGAAGGCTTTACAGGTGTGATTTCAGACCTTGGCGGCCCCACGGCTAATATGTACCGCATTGCGTGTAAGTCTGAATCCATTGAGAAAAACTGCCGTAAACTTAGTTGCGTTTATCCTGGTATTTGCGAGAACTTAAACACCGACCATAGCGCATTGATTCAGCTTTACCGCAAAGCACGTGCCTTAAAAGGTGTGAAAAAGATTTTAATTGGCTCAGGCGTGCGTTATGACCTTGCCGTAAAGTCGCCCGAATATGTCAAAGAATTGGTGCAGCATCACGTAGGTGGCTACCTCAAAATTGCCCCTGAACATTCTGAAGAAAATGTCTTAAGCAAAATGATGAAGCCTAGCTTAACGGCTTATGATGAGTTCAAAGTGATGTTTGAAAAATTCAGCGCGGAAGCAGGCAAAAAGCAATATCTCATCCCTTACTTTATTGCAGCACACCCAGGCACCACCGATGAAGATATGCTGAACTTGGCACTTTGGCTCAAGAAGTATGACTTCAAATTAGACCAAGTGCAAAACTTCACCCCTACACCTATGGCAATGGCAACTGCCATGTATCACTCAGGTAAAAACCCCTTACGCAAAGTGACGCCAGATTCTGAAAATGTACCCGTACCCAAAGCTGGCAATGTGCGTAAATTGCATAAGGCGTTTATTCGTTACCACGATCCTAACAACTGGCCGATATTACGCGAGGCTTTGCAAAAAATGGGCAGGGCAGATTTAATTGGCAGCGCTAAGCACTGCTTAATTCCTGCATGGCAACCGCTTTCTAATAAATCTGTTACCACGGTGCGCGGCGAACAACTAGAGCGCACCGTGCGCCCAAGACGGTTAGAAGGTAAAAAGCGTAGATTCTCCTAATCTAAAGGTACGTTCAAGCTTAAGATTCACTATTTGGGTTAATAGCGGGTCTCTGATAAAATCATGCCTATCAATCAACTTAAATCAATAATTATCCTAGGAACTCACAATGGCTGTACTCACGCTAAACAAATCAAACTTTAAAGAAACCATTGAAAAAAACAGCTTTGTGATTGTTGATTTCTGGGCTCCATGGTGTGAGCCATGCGTAACATTTACGCCCACATTTGAGGCGGCCGCTACTGCAAACCCTGACATTACCTTTGGTATGGTCAATACTGAACAAGACCCTGAAATTGCTGAGTATTTTGAAGTCAATCAAATTCCTGGTATTTTAGTTATTCGCGAACAAGCGGGTATTCATGCGCAAGTGGGTGAAATCGGTGCGCCCGCTTTTGATGAACTCATTAAATGGGCACGTCAATTTGACATGACCCCTGTACGTGAGTTTTATAAGCAACAAGCTAAATAAGTAGTGTCTTATGCAACAAACTAAAAAGCCAAGCGTACGATGCTTGGCTTTTTAGTTTGATTCCTAACGTTTTTTAATCGCTAAAAAACGCTATTTTCCTATGCCGAGGCAGTTTTTTAAGTTGTGCTTCTGCAACACTCGCACTTGCGCGATTCACATAAGCTTTTGAAGCAATGATTTTAACGGGTGGGTTAGCACGTGTATATCGTGCACCTTTTCCTGCAAGGTGTGTGGCAAAACGTGCCGCTAAATCATTAGTAATCCCTGCGTAATAACTGCCATTATTACATTCCAATAAATACAAATACCAACCATCGGCTTGCTCGTTAAGTGACTTACTCTCACTGACGCAATCTAATAGAATCACTTATTTTTTAGCCGTCAACTGGTAGTATTTATTTAATAATTGCGCTTTTGTTTCCACTACATCAGGGTTAAATGGAATGCAATCAATGGGGCATACTTGCTGACACTGTGGCTTATCGTAATGCCCTACACACTCTGTGCATAAATCCGGGTTGATTTCATAGATTTCCTCGCCCTGATAAATGGCTGTGTTTGGACATGCAGGTTCGCATACATCACAGTTAATACATTCATCAGTAATCATTAACGCCATACTACTTAACCTTTACTATTAAAATCAATCACTTCTAACAATGATAACGGGGTGTTGATAGATTGATCTGCGCCCCACTCTGCTGGTTTGTCCAAAGCATCTAAATAACCATACATGGCCACCACAGTAGGCATGTGGGCTGCTTTCCCCGCCTGTATATCGCGCTCTGCGTCGCCAACATACCAACAACTCTGGGGCAAAACCTCTGCTTGCTTACAAGCTAATAACAAACTATCTGGGTAAGGCTTAGGTCTGGCGACATCATCTGCACACACCACACATGCAGCACGCTGCCACAAGCCTATGCTTTGCATCAAAGGCTGCGTAAATCGCCTAGGCTTATTGGTCACTACACCCCATAATTGCTTACGTGCTTCTAAAATAGTGAGCAACTGCGCCATGCCTTCAAATAAAATGGGCTGGCGCGTGAGCACTTGGTCGTATAAGGCTAAATAAGCTTCACGCATGGCAGAAAAACGTGCGTCCTCTACGCTTAAATCAAACCCTACTTTCAGTAAACCCACCGAGCCATGCGAGGCATAAGGACGAATGACCTCAAAAGGTAAAGCGGCTAAGCCGTGTTGCTCACGTAGCAAATTAAGCGCATGAGCCAAATCATGTGCGGTATCCACTAAGGTGCCATCTAAATCAAATAAAATCATCCTAGCACCGTATGCACCATGTAATTCACTGCAACATCATCGCTCAAAGCGTAATGTTTTGTCAGCGGGTTATATGTCATGCCACGCATTCCCGCAACCTCCAAACCCACATGACGCGCCCAACTTGATAACTCAGAGGGCTTGATAAATTTAGTGTAATCATGCGTGCCTTTGGGCAATAAATTCAACACATATTCTGCCCCTATCACCGCAAACAAATAAGCTTTAGGGTTGCGGTTAATGGTAGAAAAAAATACCGCGCCATTGGGTTTAACCAAGCGTGCGCAAGCTTGCACAACAGAGGCAGGATTAGGCACATGTTCTAACATTTCCATACAGGTCACCACATCAAAACTCGCTGGCGTGGCATCCGCCAATTGCTCCACCGAAATCAACTGATAATCCACTTCTGCGCCACTTTCTAACTGATGCAGTTTAGCAACACCCAATGCTTTTTCACCTAAATCAATCCCTGTGACTGCAGCACCTTTAAAATACATAGACTCAGAGAGAATGCCGCCGCCACAGCCTACATCTAGCACACGCTTGCCTTTTAGATTCACCAAAGCATCAATATATTCCAATCTCAATGGGTTAATTTCATGTAATGGTTTAAATTCACTGTTTTTATCCCACCACTTATGGGCTAGCTCGCCAAATTTTTGCAGCTCTAATGTATCCGCATTTAATGTTTGAATGGTTTGTGTTTCAGTTGCCATTTTTGAATGATTTCCTTTAATTCTATTGGTTCTATATTGGCATAAACGCCATTATTGTACTGCAAAACACCTGCTACCCATGTGTGGGTGACATGTTCTCTGCCACAGGTATAAACCAAGTGTGAAACAGGGTCATAACATGGTGAGATTGCAGCATCACTCAATTTAACGGCAACTAAATCTGCTTGCTTACCGAGGCTAATGCTCCCAACTTTGTCTTCTAACCCTAGGGCTTTAGCAGCGTTGATTGTAGCCATCTCTAAGGCTTGTTGTGCACAAATAATGGTTGCATCTTCACCCACCCCCTTATGTAACAAGGCTGCCAAACGCATTTCGGCAAACATATCTAAACGGTTGTTGCTGGCTGCACCATCTGTGCCTAAGCTTACATTTACGCTCCGATTAAGCAAAGAGGCAATAGGCGCAATACCGCTACCCAGTTTTAAATTAGAGCTTGGGCAATGGGCAATATGGCAACCATACTCAGCCAATACTTCTATTTCGTATGGCAATAAATGCACCCCATGCGCAGCAACCAAATTAGGATTAAGCACTCCTAATTTTTGTAACCTTTGTAATGGGCGCATTCCATATTGCAATTCACTTTGCTTGATTTCATCTCGTGTTTCATGCAAATGCGTATGAATACCCAAACCAAGCTGCTCTGCATAAGTGACTATTTTTTTAAATGTTTTATCTGAAACTGTATAAGGCGCATGTGGTGCAATGGATGAACTAATACGTGTATGATGACGCCAACTATCGTGTGCATCAAAACCTTTTTGCAAATAATCGTCTGCATCGCACGCGTAATGGGTGGCAAACTCTAACACGGTTAAACCTAGTTGAGCGCGGATTCCCGCTTGATTTACCGCAGCCGCAGTTGCTTGCGGATAAAAATACATTTCATTAAAACAAGTCACTCCACCACTTAACATCTCAGCGCAACTCAGTAACGAGGCGTCTTGCACATAATCTGCTGCAAGCAATGCCGCCTCTGCTGGCCAAATATGCTGCTCTAGCCAAGGCATTAAAGTCACATCGTCTGCAATACCACGCATTAAGCTCATACCCGCATGAACATGTGTATTGATTAAACCTGGAATCACAACATGCTCTGGCAAACACATCACGTTATCGCTTGTGTATCTTGTTTTCGCATCATCAGTAGGCAACACATCCACAATTACATCTGCCTGAATAATGATTGAGTAATACTCGAGAAGTGGTGCTTGCTTACGCTCAACGGGCGCAATCCAACGTGCTTCAATAATTGCATCCACTACTTGAGCATTCGTTGACTTATTTGATAAGGGGTTAATTGTCATGACACCTATTTTACCAATAAAAAAGCCCCGCAACTGCGGGGCTTTCTCAAACTTATACAGTGACCACTATATTAGTTGCAACCTACTTGCTTAATACCCTCTGCGCGAATTTCAACGCGACGGTTTGGTTGTAAGCATGAAACCAATTTTTTAGTTGCTTTATTGCCTGCACATTGAACTACTGGCTCAGATTCACCCTTACCAATCGCTTCAATCATTGACTCATTCACACCTTGGCTTGCCAAGTACGCTTTCACTTGGTTAGCACGGCGCTCTGACAACTTTTGGTTATAAGCATCAGAACCAATACGATCAGTATGACCAGTTACAATCACAGCTTTGATTTCTGGGTTTGCTTTAATTTTTTCAGCAGCTTCATCTAAAGCAGCTCTACCCTCTTCTTTCAATTGCGCTTTATCAAAACCAAACAGTTTTTCAGCACCCACAGTGATTGTTTCATCTTTTGGTTGACATACTGGAGTAGGAGCTGGGGCCTCTGCAACTGGCGCAGGTGCTGGTGCTGGCTCAACCACTGGAGCTGGTGCTGCTGGCTCAGGGGCTACAGCTACAGGCATTGGTGCTGGTGCGCCAAAGCGGAAAATACCACCTAAGTTAAGTAAGGTGTTACCCACTGTCTCAGTTGTATTATTACCGAGTGTATTGTTATCAAAACCTAATTTTGCACGACTCCATTGGTGACGCACATCTGCTTGCAAACCAAAAGTATCGTTAAATAAATATTGCGCACCTAAACCCACATTTGCTAACCATGATGTTTTTTTGCCATCAGCAGGATTTGTGTAATCAACATTGTTACGTGCTGCACCTAAACCTGCCAACAAGAATGGACGGAAATTATCACGACTAAACATGTATAAAGCATCTAAGCCTAAAGTTGTTTGTTTGTAACGACCACCAATGCCAGCAAAGTTTGAATCTTCACTTGCGCGGTTATAACCTAAACCACCTTGAATATCCCAGCTTGGGCTTAATTCTTTACCCAATTTAATAAATGCGCCACCACCATTGTTAGCTTCTAAATCGCTATCGGTGTTCATATAGCTTACACCTGGCACTAAATACCAAGCGTCACGGTACATATCTTCCGCTGAAGCAGCAACTGACAGAAAACTAAGCGTTGCAACTACTGCTAAGTTTATAAGATTTTTTTTCATTCGATTTAACTCCTAATTAGGTATTTCATAACACGTAGATTTACATGCACTAGAATTACATTGTAATGCGACGAATTCTACCTACCAAGGTACACAATAGCAATCTCTGTAAGCCTTATCAATCATGGCGCACACTACGGCTGTTGTGTTTTTACAACAAAATTACAATACTTTACGAATTGCGGAAATTTTTTCTGAATCTAGCTGATTGTTACGCTGATGATTAACGCAAATACCACCCCTAAAACCCATATAACTCGGTTTAATAAAGCGCAACGATTCTATATTTTCCATTTTAATTGATCCAGCTAGGCCAAAATCCATACCTAGCTCTTTCACTTTTTTTGCCAATGTGTAACATGCATCAGTCGTATAATAATCAAGCAAGCTTAATCCATTTTTTCTTGCTGTATCTAACATAATGCCCCTAAAACCTGCTTTATGGATAGCCGCTAACAATGCATCTGAATAGCTAAATTCTGCAAATAGCACCGCAACTAGCTTTGCACCCGCTTGCGTCACCTCTTGAAGCATGTCTAAGGTAGCTTGATAATCTTCTGACTCAAAAAAACCGATTTTAATAAAATCCACTTTTGTGGCTAAAAGTGAATTTATTTTAGGCATAATACAAATAGCAGACATTGGTATATCACCTATGGTTGCACTCGTTAATTGCTTTACTTCTTGATGATGAAGATACGCCACGACCTCATCAATCACCGCAATTGGCAGCGCGCCTAGTGCGCCAGCACTAGGATTCTTTAAATCAATAATATCCGCTCCATTTTCAACCGCGATTTTCGCTTCCTCAACGTTGGAAACACTGACTAATAATTTGATTTTATGCAAGATTTTCACCTGATTGCGTGGCATAAAAATTATCAATTTTTTCTATTAACCAGCCCCAAGCTTGCAACTCACGCTCGCCCGCTGTTTTATCTATAGCAATTTTCAAGTATTTGATTTCATTTTCAATTTTGTCGCGTGGCAATAAATGCAAGCGACTTGCCAACACCGCAAGTTCAATCACTGCTGCCTGCGCACGGTTAAACCCTTGAAAAATCTGATGTTGCGCTTCACAAACCACTTCAAAAAACAACTTTGGGCGAATTGCATCATCTTGCACTTTGACCAACTTCAACTCTTTGTGCGCCAAAGTATTAGCTAAGCGCACACCTTGAATATGCGTTGTGGGCGTTAAATTCAAACTCTGATGACGCGTTAAAGCACCCGCAAATATGCGCACATCATCGGTTAGATTCATGGTAGCGCATTGGGTTACGAGAATGTTCTCAAGTGTGCTGGATGGCTTAAAAGGTGAAATAACAACTAAGTCGTTTTCATCACGCACGCCAAATGGTGCAACATGCGGCTTACCTTGCGCATCTAATGTGCTGATAATAGCTTCATAAATCATGCCTTGCGGTTCTTTTCTTTAATTGAAGCCTCACGATGTGCGACTTTGGGGGCTTTATCGGCATTCTGGCTATTGATTCCCCAATCTAGTGCTTCATCTTGCACATAACGCTTGCCCAACTGATGCGCAATTTCCGCACGCGCTAGCTCAACACCCAAATAAAACGCGTGTGAGGCATCGTTTTCAACACCTAGTTTTGGATAAAACGCAAATGGATTAACCGCCACCTGCAAGCCATCGCGGTTATAAACATGAACGCCCTGCTCACTCACCATTATGCGAAAACTCGGGTCCTTAATCTGCGTAGCTAATTCAGTAATTTCATTTGCATTATAGGGAAACGGGTTTCTATCGTGCAAACCAAGCAAACCGTTGCTATAGCCACGCGGCAGGCGGTCATCTTGCTTGGCGGCATACATCACACGCCGCGCAATATCGGCTTCCGCAATGGCATTCACCGCATGTGGGCTCACTGAAGTTGCCAGCACCGCATTGATATCTAGCTCAGAGATGATACCAAATAACAGCGCGTTAATGCCCGTAGTATCCGCATCGGTAAGCTCAGTCAGGTTACCAACGCCCATCATGATTTGAATTGCTGGGTATTTTTTGCGCAACTTGTGGTAACGCACAATCGAATCGGCCAGCCCAAAATGAATAGGGTCTAAAATCGGGTCAGCGATAAATTTTTTGCCCTTTTTTAAACACATTTCAATAGCACGGTAGAGCGAAACCATACTGCCTGCTTTGGCTGGAATCAATATCGGCGTGGCGGCGACTTCATCGGCAATCCATAAAGTTTTTTCAGTGAGACTCAACAAATAATCCGCACCAGATTTTCCAGCCAGCAACAATTCGTCAGAGTTAATCGAATCCACACTTACCTTAAACCCCGCTTGTTTTAAGGCTGTTATACTTTCCGCCAAATGCACAAAAGGGCGATTAGGCAAACAACCTAAATCAATCACATTGGCACCCTGCACCTGAAAATGCGCAGCTTTGGCAAGTATTTGCGCTACGGTTAAATCGGGCGCATCAACAATTTCGGCAAAAATCAAGGTGCTATATTGGCTTAAGTCAGGCGTTTTTCCAGCTTGCCCAAAATATTGCGGTAAATCTTTTAAATCATTGGGACCGCGCTCTACAGGAATGCCAAATTGACGGTGTAACTGGCTTAAATCCCCTTGGCAAAGCCCTGGTAAAATTATTTTATTGGCTTCGCCCGTACTTTTTAAACGTCGTGCAATCATTTCAGGCGTCATCAAGGCCGCGACTGAAACGCCCACTTGCTCTACGCGATACTTGAAGGCTAGCGTTTTTGGGTTAGCCTGCACTTCTGCAAGCACTTTATGCAAACTTTTTTCAGCCAATTTACCCGTTAAAAAAAGTAAGTTTTCAGCCACTTTTAAGCCTTCCTGCCTTCTTGCACCTCTGCAAGCCGCATGGATACTTCTTTATAGAGGCATGAAAAACTCTCGGCAATTTTTGTGTGTTCAAAATTGGCTAATTTTTCTACGTTTTCTAAGTCAATTTTTCGCGGATAAACTTGCACCATATTTTCACGTGGTGCTTCGGATTCTATGAACGGAATATCCGATTCTGGCGCGGTATCGCAAGCAAAAATAATGCTGGGCACACGCGTTTTACCTGCTTGGGCATATAAATTAGTCACTAAACTATCTGAGAAACCATAGGACATTTTGGCGATGGTATTGGAAGTGGCGGGTGAAATAACTAAGGTGTGATAAACCCCCTCATAAAACAAACCCACAGGCACGCTACTAGCCGTTTTATCTTGGTAAATTTTATGCCCCATGGCCTCAAGTTGCGCTTGAAAGCCATATTGCTTAATAATTTCAGCCGCAGCTTTGCTTAAATACACATCTACATTTTTCAGCGTAGCGAGCAACGCCAACGACTCGCGCAAGTAATGCCCAGAACCTGTGATTGCCCATGCGAGGCGTTGATTTTGCATAGCTCTAATTAAGCAAACGGATGTTCAATCACAATCGTTTCATCACGCTCTGGGCCAGTTGAAACGATGGCGATTGGCACGCCACATAAGGCTTCTAGGCGTTTGAGGTAGTTTTGTGCATTTTTTGGCAAGCCGTCCCAGGTTTTAACGCCAAAAGTATTTTCAGTCCAGCCTGCTACCGTTTCGTAAATTGGTTTACAACCCGCCACATCATCTGCACCGATGGGTAGCACGTCAATCTTTTTGCCATCCAGCTCGTAGCCTACGCAAATATTAAGCTCTTTGATGCCATCTAACACATCAAGCTTGGTGATACACAAACCCGTGAGGCCGTTAATCATGGCCGAGCGGCGTAGCGCAGCAGCGTCAAACCAACCGCAACGGCGTTTACGTTTAGTCACCGTACCAATCTCTTTGCCTTTATCTGACATTTGAAAGCCTGGCGAACTTTCAGTATCAATATCTAACTCGCTTGGGAAAGGACCACCGCCCACACGCGTGGTGTAGGCTTTGGTGATACCCAGTACATAATGCAACATATTGGCACCCACGCCTGTGCCTGCTGATGCTTGGCCTGCAATACAGTTACTAGAGGTGACATACGGATAAGTGCCGTGGTCAATATCTAACAATGTGCCTTGCGCGCCTTCAAATAATAGATTATCGCCTTTAGCATTGGCGGCGTATAAATCAACTGAAATATCGCTAATCATGGGTTTTAGGGCAATGGCGTGTTGCATTGAAGCATCATATTGTTGATTAAAATCAACGACTTTTGCGCCTAGGTAATTGGTAAGTACAAAGTTGTGATAATCCATCACTTCACGCAATTTTTCTGAAAAACGTTCAGGATAAAATAAATCGTAAACGCGCAAAGCACGGCGTGATACTTTGTCTTCATAGGTTGGGCCAATGCCTTTGCCTGTAGTGCCGATTTTAACTGCACGTTTAGCTTCACGAGCCGTATCTAAAGCAACATGGTGACTTAAAATAAGTGGACAGCCAGAGCTGACTTTTAAGCGATTTTTAACTTCTAGACCATCTTTTTCAAGTGCAGCAATTTCACCTAGCAAGTGCCCAACATCTAGCACCACGCCGTTGCCGATATAGCAATTGATACCAGAACGCACAATGCCTGACGGCACGAGGTTGAGTTTATAAACACGTTGCGCATCGCCTTGACCTACCACCAAAGTGTGGCCTGCATTATGCCCGCCTTGAAAACGTACTACACCTTGTGCATGGTCGGTGAGCCAATCCACAATTTTACCTTTACCTTCATCACCCCATTGCGTACCGATAACGACGACGTTTTTTGCTGCTTGATTTTTTGCCATGATTGAATTGCTTTTTAATAATGTCTAAGAGTAAATTGTTAGGAAAGTCATCAACTTTCCCTCACCTCTCTCACGCCTGCGATCGAGGTGATAGTTGCGTTTAATTTGTAATGGCTTCCACTTGCCATGCGCCACTTTTTAACACCAATTGCCTATCGCAATTGAGTTCATCCATACTGCATTGCGTGTTTGGTAAGGCTTGCACCACCACTTGTCCAGAATTGCGTAATTCGGTAATTTTGCTTTGCAATGCCACGTCAATTATTGCTGGAGCTAAAATCACTTTAGGCAAACTGGCAGGTGATAAAGCCGTGACCACACCACGCAAATCTAAGCTAAAACCAGTCGCAGGGCGTGCGCGACCGAAGGCTTCACCCACTTCGTCATAACGCCCGCCCAATGCCAATGGCCCTTTATAACCTTTTGCATAAGCCGCAAACACCATACCACTATGATAATGATAGCCACGCAACTCGCTTAAATCAAAGCTCACTGTTACGTTTAAGGCTTCTAAAGCTTGGCTGACTTGCACCAAGCTTACTAAAGCCGCTTGAATCGCTGGGGTGTTAGGCAACACTTTTTTTGCAGTTTCTAAAATCGCGCTATCGCCATTGAGTTTAGTAAGTGCAATGAGAGCTTCACGCGTGGTGTATTCTAAATCACTAGCAAGTTTAGTCACTGCGGATTGGTCTTTGCCTTGTAATGCAGCATGTAAAGCCTGCTCTAAGCTACTGTTAATATTGCCCGCTTGCACCAAGCTTTCAAAAATACCCACGTGGCTTAAATCAATATGAATTTGACTAATGCCAATGGTTTTTAAAGCAACAATCATCAGACTTTGTACTTCAATATCGCTCTCAACGCCAGCATGCCCAAAAAGCTCCGCACCTAATTGCAAAGGCTCGCGGGTTTGCGCTAAACCATCAGGCTTAGTGCGTAGCACACTACCTGCATAGCACAAACGCGTCACCCCTTGATGGTTGAGCAAATGTGCATCAATTCGTGCGGCCTGCGGCGTCATGTCTGCCCGCACTCCCATTAAGCGACCTGTAAGTTGATCCACCACTTTAAACGTGGCCAAATCTAAATCATGCCCCGCGCCTGTAATAAGCGATTCCATATATTCCAACATCGGCGGAATAACGTACTGATAGCCATACACATGAAATAAATCAAGCAACCTACGACGGAGTTGCTCCATGCGCAAGGCCTCAGCAGGGAGCACGTCTTCTATGTATTCGGGGAGTAACCAGTTGCGCATATTAAATAAAATTAAGTAGATTAAAAAATTAAGTTAAGGCGTAATGGTGGCAACTGCTTTAGCTACTTTTTCATCACCCCATTTTTTGGGCGCAGTGGGTGCAGCTTGATTGATTACTGTAGTGCCTAAGCCTTCAGCATTTAGCTCAACAGTTTCGCCGTTTACTCCAGCCACATACACACCTTTACCAGACAGCATCACTACATCAAAGCCATTCTCCGTTAAACCATACCCACCCCAAAAGTCAGTGCCACGCACACCAATAGTTGCTGTAGCTGTTTTCACCTCATATCTGTGAGGGCGTTTGGTCATAAACCCTGTTACGGCCCGAAAAGCTCCTTTTGTGAGCTCAAACAACGCAACACTGGGTTTGTTTTTATAAATATGATAGGTGCTTACAGTGAACACCGAATCCTTACCGACTGTGATGATTGAGCCATCACGTAAAGTCAATTCCATCACACTGGTGCTATCTGTTTGATATTTGTCACCATTGCAAACCAGCACATCTGTGCCCGCTTCAAAAGATTGTCCATTACGCTCAACCACAGCCATACCATGCACAGCGGTTACTTTACCAACATTGCAATTTGCCGCGATGCTGATAGACGAAATACTCATCAACACCACAGCACAGCACCACGCGATTTTATTCATCAGCCTAGCCACAAAAGTAACAATCCACCCACCACAGACATCAACCCCATAAAGCGTAATTGCCCATCTTTAAACGTAATCATGCGTTTAAATGTATCTCGCCAAACTTGTGGCAAAAGCAATGGTAATAACCCTTCTATAATGAGCATTAAACCAAAGGCTGCCAAAAGTGTGCTTTTCATATTTTAATGAATTTACTTTTTAGCAGGGCTACGCATGTATTTAAAAAAGTCCGAGCTTGGATCTAACACCATGACATCACTTTTGCTTTTAAAGCTGTTTTTATAAGCCTCAGTGCTGCGATAAAACGCATAAAACTCTGGGTTACGGCTATAAGACTGGTTATAAATTTGACTCGCTTTTGCATCGCCTTCACCCTTAATTTTTTGGGCTTCACGGTAAGCTTCAGCAATAATCACTTCACGCTGCTTATCAGCATCAGCGCGAATTTTTTCTGAGGCCGCAGCCCCCTCAGAACGCCTTTCATTGGCTTGGCGCTTACGTTCAGCAATCATACGATCAAACACTGATTTGCTAATATCTTCAGAATAATCCACGCGTTTTAAACGCACATCCACCACCTCAATACCCATTTGGCGAGCTTCAGCATCGGCTCTTTTACGCAAGTTATCCATCACAACCCCTCGCTCACCTGCAATTACGTCATGCACGGTACGCTTACCAAACTCAGTACGCAAACCCGCGTTCACCACTTTTGAAAGCCTGTCTTCCGCAGCTGCTTCGCCACCTTCTTTAATTGAAACATAGTATTTTATAGGGTCAATAATGCGCCATTTAACAAATGAATCCACCATCATGTATTTGTTTTCACTGGTGATAAATTTTGCAGGTTGCTCCCAATCCAAAGTCACAATACGGTTATCAAAAGTTTTCAAGTTATCAACAAATGGTACTTTAAAATAAAGACCTGGTTCTTTTTTCACTGAAACAATTTCACCCAAGCGTTGCACTAAGACATATTCTGTTTGATTAACCGTAAACGCTGACAACACCAAAAACACCAGTGCCAGCATCGCTGTGATTACCACACCTTTAACATTATTGTTGTTCATTTTTTATCCTATCGGCTTTCTCTATCACGGCTACGCAAAGCGTCTTGCTCTAGCATCACTGGCACTTGTGTAGTGCTTGCTGTTGGTTGCGGATTTAATGATTGCATGGATTGTGATTGTTGCACAGTTGCCCCCGTGTTGGCGTTAATGAGCTTATCTAGCGGTAAATACAATAAACTATTACCAGATTTTTGATCTACAATCACCTTGCTCACGCTGCTCATAATTTGCTCTTGCGCATCTAAAAATAAACGTTGGCGCGTCACTTCAGGCGCACTGTTGTATTGCGCTAAAATCTGATCAAAACGACTTGCATTACCTTTCGCTTCACTCTCAATTTTGAGCTTATACCCTTCGGCTTCGGCTAATAATCTTGAAGCAGTACCTTTAGCAATTGGCACCACTTGGTTTGCATAAGCCTGCCCTTCGTTAATTTGACGCTGATTATCTTGGTTAGCACGGTTCACATCTTCAAACGCTTCTTGCACTTGCTCAGGCGGCTGCGCACTTTGTAAAGACACACTGATAATACTTACGCCCGTTTTATAACTATCTAAAATCACTTGCATACGGTCTGACGTATCTGCCAAACCTTTTTGCAATAAGTCGTCTAATTTATTTTTACCCACCACTTCACGAATCGCAGTTTCAGCTGCTGACATCACGGCTTTTTCCGCATCACGATTTTTAAACAAAAAGTCTTTAGCATTTTTAATTTTGTACTGCACCGCAAACTGCAAATCAATGATATTTTCATCTTCTGTCAGCATCAGAGCCTCTTGTGGTAGCCGAGTTTTGCCACCACTACCTTCGGTATTCGTACGATAACCCACTTCAAGCTGGCGTACTTTGTCCATATTTACCACTTCAACTGACTCAATTGGATACGGTAAATGCCAACGTGGTCCAGGCTGAGTGGTTTCATCAAGAGCCTTACCAAAACGCTGCACCACGCCAAGTGAGCCTTGATCTACAATGTAAAAACCTGTGCCAAACCAAATAACAAACACTAAAGCAATAATCGGCAATAACGGAAAATTTACATCTCCTGTTTGCTGACGATTAGGTTGTGGATTAGATGAGTTGCCACCACCTTTACCAAACAAGGCATTGATTTTGCGGCTTAAATCGCGCATTACCTCATCTAAATCAGGCGGGCCATCATTTTTTTGGGCACGCCAACTAGGAAATTTAATCATTTAATACTCCAAAACTTTAAAACTCAAAAAACGGCAACAAGCCATTGATTTATAATGAAACTATTACTTAAATACACCGTTAAACAAAAGCACTTTCTTCCGTACTTTGTTGCTTTAAAAGTTGATAATGTTCGGCCATTGCCTGCCTGAGTAAATCAAGCCCTTCACCCGTTTTAGCTGAAACATGCAAAGTGGCAATTCTACCATACTCATCTCGTGTGATTGCAGGGGCTAAACCCACACGGTCAATTTGATTATGCACCACAATTTGTGGCACTTGAGCCGCACCAATTTCTCTCAATACTTTGTTCACTTGCGCAATTTGCTCATCACGATTACTGCTTGCTGTATCTACAATGTGCAATAATAAATCTGCCTGCACGGCTTCTTCTAAGGTTGCACCAAAGGCTTCAACCAAAGCATGAGGCAAGTGCTTAATAAAACCCACGGTATCAGAAATCACAACTGAACCACAGTCAGGAATATAAATTTTATGCGTTGTAGTATCAAGTGTGGCAAAAAGCTGGTCAGCCGCGTAGATATTGGCTTTAGTTAAGCGATTAAACACGGTTGATTTCCCCGCATTGGTATAACCTACTAAAGAGACCGTCATCACATTTGAACGCTGACGCGCTCTACGCTGCATCCCACGTTGCGCTTTAAGTTTGAGCAGTTTTTCACGTAATTGTTTGACGCGCACGCGCAACATACGTCTATCTAACTCTAATTGCGATTCACCTGGCCCACCGCGCACGCCAATACCACCTTTTTGACGCTCTAAGTGTGTCCAGCCACGGACCAAGCGCGTGGACAAATGTTCTAATTGTGCGAGTTCAACTTGCAGCTTACCTTCATGACTTTGCGCTCTTTGGCTAAATATATCAAGAATTAAGCCAGTTCTATCCACCACGCGCACTGCTAGCAAACGTTCTAGATTGCGCTGTTGAGAAGGCGTTAAATCGTGATTAAACACCGCCACATTAGCTTCGCTTGCTTGCATCATCAGCTTAAGTTCATCAGCCTTACCACTACCAATAAAAAACTTAGCATCGGGTGTTGAACGCTTACCTTCAACCGTGCCACGCACCGCCAACCCTGCACTTTCGCTTAACTGCCTAAGCTCAAACAAGCTTTCTTCATAATCAGTATCGCCAAAATCTATACTCACCAAAACTGCAGCTTCAAAGCCGCTTGGGCGATCAAATAAGTCTTTCAAAGTTTATTCTGCGCTATCTTGCGATCCGTCAATAGCAATCATACGTGCTGGCACAATAGTTGAAATCGCGTGTTTATACACCATTTGGGTGACGGTATTTTTAAGCAAAATTACATATTGGTCAAAAGAGTCAACTTGACCTTGTAATTTAATGCCGTTTACCAAATAAATAGAAACGGCTACGTGTTCTTTACGTAAAGCGTTTAGAAATGGGTCTTGTAACGTTTGCCCTTTTTGAGTCATGACATTCTCCTATTGTTTGGAGTTAAATAAAAAAACAGATTAACTAATTTTACATACTACATTGCTAATACTACTCTGCTTACGATTTTCAACAATCAAAATCGTTCTAAACCTTTAAATATAAATTCACCAAGTTTAAGGAAGTACTGATTTAAAGCGATACCGCATTGATTCTCGCTAATACTTCTTCTTTACCTAAAATAGCCATGACTTGATCAATACTGGGAGATTGCGCATTGCCTGTCAGCATCACCCGCAACGGCATTGCCACCTTAGGAAACTTAAGCCCAAACTCTGCCACCACCGCGTTAATTGCCGCATGTATCGCCTCTGCATTCCAATCCGCCGTTTGCAATAAAACTTTTAAACGCTCAAAAGCAGGCGCAATATCGGCAGTTAAATGCTTTTCTGCCGCAGCAGCATCTAACACAGGTTTTTGGTAAAAATAGGCAATGCTTTGTGCCAACTCATTTAAAGTATTTGCACGGTCACGATATAAAGCAATCGCATCATTTAAGCTTGGCTGTGCGGTTACACGCACGTTCAACTGCGCTAAACGTTGCTGAACATCTTGCGCAAGCACGTTTAAATGAGCTGCTTTAATGTAATGATTATTCAACCATTTCAGTTTTTCGGTATTAAATTGTGCGGCTGATGGCGTGATATGATCTAAATCAAACCACTCGCAAAATTGTTGCATACTAAACACTTCATCATCACCGTGGCTCCAACCCAAACGCGCTAAATAATTTAGCACCGCTTCAGGTAAATAACCCTCTTCATGATACTGCATCACACTCACCGCGCCGTGGCGTTTTGAAAGCTTTTGCCCATCATCACCTAAAATCATTGAAAGATGCGCATATTGCGGAATCGTTGCGCCCAAAGCTTTGAGCATATTGATTTGGCGCGGCGTATTATTCACATGGTCATCACCGCGAATCACCTGCGTAATGCCCATTTCCCAATCATCCACCACCACGCAAAAGTTATAGGTAGGCGTACCATCTGCACGGGCAATAATTAAATCATCTAGCTCGCTATTGGCAATTTCAATGCGCCCTTTGACTAAATCATCCCAAGCAACCACACCCTCTTGCGGATTTTTAAAGCGAATCACGGGTTCAACACCTGCGGGAATTTCGGGTAATGTTTTACCTGCTTCTGGTCGCCATTTGCCATCGTAGCGCGGCTTTTGCTTATTGGCCATTTGCTGCTCACGCAAGGCTTCTAGCTCTTCTCGGCTTGAGTAACAATAATAAGCCGTGCCATTTTGCAACATGGTTTGAATCACTTTTTTATAAGTCTCCATGCGCTGCATTTGGTAAAACGGGCCTTCATCATGCTGCAAACCTAACCATGCCATGCCATCTAAAATGGCTTGCACAGCTTCTGGCGTGCTACGTGCTACATCGGTATCTTCAATACGCAAAATAAACGCGCCACCATGCTTTTTAGCAAACGCATAAGAAAACAAAGCAGTGCGCGCACCACCAATGTGAAGAAAGCCTGTTGGGCTAGGAGCAAAACGGGTACGAACAGTCATAAATACACACTAAAATAATTTAAGTGCCTATTTTATCATGGCTCAAACGTGCGCGTTGCCAAAACTATGCGGGTTGCCAAAAGCCAAGTTAGCCACAGAGAACAAAGAGAGAACCCTAAGAGAACCGCTGATTAACGCCCTCGGCCCTTGTGGGATAGGGTAAGGTCATACACCATCACGCGGTGGTGGTGGATTGAGCATTTTTGCTAAATCTGATTTATTAAAATTCAAAGCAATCGGGTTGCGCGTATTCGCAAGAGTGACCACATCATATAGCTCTTGCACCACCCCACCTAAACGAATGTTATGCACCACATCACCCGTGTTTAAATCAACCACTTGTATGCCACAGCGGGCTTCAGCATGGTGATTTTTAAGTGCGTCATCTAAAGGCAAGCCTTTAAAATTGATATTATGGCGAGAGAGCGACATACCCAGAACCGCATAATGCCCCACAAAAGATAAGCCGCGTAAATAGCCTGGGCAAAACGCAATGGGCTCAAATTTACCTGCTTTTAAATCCACATAACCAAACTCACCGCGCCCTGAGTTATGCACATATAATTTACCGTTATAGCAACGTGGCGAATGCGGCATGGCTAAGCCACCTGCTACTTCATCGTCTGTAGTCACATCAATCACCAAGCCGCCATCTGAGCGATGCTCGCGCCAGCCATCTGTCACATCTGATTTTGCAACACAAGTCACATATTTTGGGTTGCCATCTAGCATTGCCAAGCCATTTAAATGGCAACGGTCTTCAGGCGCAAGTTTAGAAATAAAATTCGGCTTCCAAATCGGCTCAAAACTATATTGGGTTGAAGCCGTTGCAAGGCAGCTATACAGCGTATTCACAAACACAGGTAAGCCATGTTTATTCGCCGCAATATCATGAATATCACTGTCACCTGTAGTAAAGGCGTGGCGCGGCACATACATGCGATCCACCCCCTTTTTTAAGTATTCTTGGTCTGGCAACGTTTCAAAACGCAAAATCTGAAACAAATGGCTCATATACAACGTTTGCGCATCAGCACTTGCCCACAAGCCCATCACACGCGGAAACGTTTGCATGGTCATGTTAATTTCACCCTTAGGTGATAAGCCTAAAAAAAACACGCGGTTTGCATGGTAAGTGCTAAAAGCCAAACTCACTTTTTGCTCTGCCATCCACTGCGGAAATAAACGCGAGTGAATAAACTCCAAATTACCCGCTTTGCCTGCTTGCTCGGCAGTGCTTGCGGTTTTTGTAGCAGCTGCACTCACTGGCTGAATTTTTTTTTCGTTTTTTTTCAAGAAATCACCCTCACAATCAACGCGCAATGGTTGGTTTTATTAAAAATAGTAGTCACAGCGTACACAAAAACGCCACCAAAAAATAGTGTTGTGTGTGGTTAATCAACTATCTTGTATGCCACTACATTAAAGTATGTGATGCTTATTACAAAAATAGGCAGCCTAAGCTGCCTATTTTTCAACGCATTATTTTATAAGCTATACATTAAAAAAGTCTGTGGAGCTTAATGCCAAGCCATTGGCAAAATCAGCAATTTGCACTTTCGCCACCATTCCAGTTCCATCAGAATCGTAAAATAACTGCCCTGTGGCTTGGTTATAGATAATGTAATCATTGCCATCCGAAGCATCGCTCCCCAGCCTAAACATCGATGCCGTGAGTGAATTACCCGCCCCTGTAAAAGTGAGTGACCCCATGCCTAATCCTACTTTATCTACCCCCAGCACAAAGTCATTCACCACCGCATTGCTACTGCTTGAGCCAAACGCGAAGGTATCACTGCCCGCACCGCCAATTAAGGTATCGCTGCCAATAGAGCTATATAAAATATCATCACCTGCACCACCATCTAGCTTATCAGCAAAAAAACCACCAACTATCGTGTTGTTAAGCGCATTACCTGTAAAGACCACGCCCGCTGCAGCATTATAAGCAAACAATTTTTCAACATTTGCGCCAGATGTTGCTAAGTTAAAGCTCACGCTTGAATACAGAGTATCTGTACCCTGATTAGCCAACTCAAGCACTTTATCGCCCACATTATCCACTATGTAGTAATCGTTACCAAGGCCACCCACCATGCTATCTGCACCTATACCCCCGAAGAGAGCATCATTGCCCAAGCCACCAAACAGAGTATCGTTACCCTCGTATCCCTTCAGATCATTATCATAATCATTGCCAGTCATTACATTAGCCACACTATTACCATAGCCATCAATGTTATCATTACCCGTTAAGGTGAGGTTTTCAAAATCATCTTTCAAGGTATAGACAATGCTTGATTTGACGGTATCCGTGCCTGCACTAGGGTCTTCTCGCAAGTCATCGCCTCCATCATCCACAAAATACAAATCATTGCCTGCACCACCTTTAAGAGTATCAGCCCCCCCCCCACCATCTAGGGTGTCATTGCCTGCATTGCCTATTAAGGTGTTGCTATATTTACTGCCTGTGAGGTAGTTATTGATACCATTACCTGTAATACCTGAAACGCCGTTATTC
>JABFSF010000051.1 GCA_013140755.1 Methylotenera sp.
GCTGGTTGGCGTGATTGGATTGATTCCATTTGTGGGCCCTTTAATTGTAAAAGTGCTTTCTATCGGGGTGATTTGGCTACTCAATGCAATTGGCTATTTGGTGTCTTACATTGCGATTAAGCGCGGTTATTCTAAAGATGTGCTCACTTATCGTGGGCTTACGATTGCGCTCATTACGGGCATTGTGATTGGTTATGTGGCTGGGCATTACATTTAATCTGACGCTTTAAATTGAGCTTGCAATTTAACTTCTGGCTAACCCAGCTAAAAACACACGTACGCAAATTGGCGGATTTCTTCCCTGCCATTTTCTTTTTTGGTGGTTTTGTTTGGGATGCGCTTACCATTGGGCGCAATGTTGCATCGTCTGATTTATACATTTTTGCGGGCTATTTATTGCTTGCAGGGTTCATTCTATGGATGATTAGTCGCCCAAGCTATATTTTGGCTAACCCAATCAATCTCATCAATAAGCTTTCTAGTAGTTTTCCATACTGGCTGGCTAATGTCATTACGCGCTTGTATCAACGCTTGCATTACCCTAATTTGCCCTATTTTTTGTTGCAATTTATCTTTGGTAATTTGCTCAGTGCCTTGTTTATTTTGTATTTCAAAAGTTCAAGCCATTGGCTGGCATGGCTAACTGTATTGTTACTGGGTGTGCTACTGGTTGCTAATGAATATCTTGAAGATGAATATAAGCAATTCACGCTAAGCTGGGCGTTGTTTGGTTTTTGCGCCATGTTGCTATTTAATTTTGCACTACCATTTGTCATTGGTAGCATTCATGCCGCATGGTTTTATTTAAGCACCGTATTGGGGACGGGTTTAGCTTATTGGCTTTATGCAAAAACGCCGAGCCACCTCGGTAGCATTAAACCTGTAGGTTTGATTGCAGGTTTGTTAATGTTGGCTTACGCGGCTGATATGATTCCGCCTGTGCCTCTGGTGAAGCGTGAAACTGCCATTGCACTTGCGTTGAATAAAGTCAATGGGCAATACCATTTGCGCCAGCAAGCCTCAAACTGGTGGGTGTTTTGGCGTAAAACGACCGATGATTTAGCCTTAGTGGCAGGGCAGCGCGTGTATTTCTTCTCAGCCGTTTTTGCACCACGCGGTTTAAAAACTAAGTTGTTTCACCGATGGCAACAGTATGACAAAAAATCAGGTTGGCAAACCCGCGCTATAGTGAGCTTTAATCTCAACGGAGGGCGTGATGACGGCTTTCGTGGTTACACGTATAAATCAAATCTGAGTGCTGGCGATTGGCGCGTGCGCTTGGAGACTGAAAATGAAAAAACCATTGCCGTACACGAATTTAGCGTGAGGGTGGCGCAAGTAGCTGCGCCACAGGTAGTGCAAGTATATTAGTGTTTTTCTTCCGTGCGCATAAGCTTATCAATATAAGCAATGGCAACGGCCGAAAATACAAAAGTCATGTGAATGATGGTTTGTGCGATTAGCACTTTATCACTTAAATTTTCTGCATTAATAAACGTTTTAAGTAAGTGAATAGAAGAAATACCAATAATTGCCGTGGCTAATTTTACTTTAAGCAAATTCGCATTCACGTGCGAAAGCCAATCAGGTTCATCTGGGTGGCCTTCTAAATTAAGGCGCGAAACAAAAGTCTCATAACCACCCACAATCACCATGATGAGTAAGTTTGAAATCATCACCACATCAATCAAACCCAATACAATCAACATGATGTCGGCTTCTTTAATGGAGTTGGCGGTAGAAACTAAATGTACTAATTCCACCCCAAAAAAGAATACATAAACCGCTTGTGCCACAATTAAACCTAAGTAAAGGGGTAGTTGCAACCAGCGGCTACCAAATAAAATGTTGGTCATAATGTTGCTTTGTTTGTATTCAGTGGGGGTGATTTTTTGAGCTGCCATTGTAATTACCTTGAAAGTTGTGAATTAAATTGTGCGTATTGTAGCAGTTTAGCTAATCTTGTAATCTAAAGTGAAATTTGCCGCATTGTCTAAGGCCAATACTTGCGTTAAAGTTGGCATGGTTTCTTCAAGGAGTGTTGGTAAGGTCCATGGTGGATTTACAATCAATAAGCCACTGCCATGCATACCAAAGCCCTCAGGGGAAGGTTCGTGTATTGTCATTTCAACATTTAGCCAGTTTGGTGCGTTTAAATTCATCAAGTCGGCAATCATACCCGCAGGTTCAGCGCGTTGTAATAGTGGGTACCACACCATATAAGTGCCAGTCGCAAAACGTGTTAGGCTGTCTTTAATCATACTGACTACATATTGATAATCTTGCTTGTCTTCATAAGGCGGATCAATCAGCACAACAGCGCGGCGCGTGGGTGGTGGCAGGCAGGCTTTAATGCCAGCAAAGCCATTTTGCATTTCAATTTTAATTTGCTTGCCTTGACCTTTAAAATTTTCAATGAGTAACTTGCAATCGTTGGGGTGCAATTCAAACAAGCGCATTTTATCATCAGCACGTAAAAAGTCTTGCGCTACCATAGGCGAACCAGGGTAAAACGCTAGCGTGTTCGTATTAAAGTGCTTAATCTGTGCAACAAAATCAGCAAGAGGCTTGGGTAGATTGTCAGCAGACATGAGTTTAGCAATGCCTTGCTCAAACTCGGCATTTTGCGTGGCGTAGCCTTCAGTTAAGCGATACAAGCCCGCACCTGCGTGGGTGTCAATATACCAATAAGGTTTATCTTTTTGCTTCATATAACTCAGCACCAAGCCTAGCACGTAATGTTTGAGTACATCAGCATGGTTGCCAGCATGAAAAGCGTGTCTATAACTTAACATAAATATATTTTAATGAATTTAGCCTGTCATTATCCACCATTTTTGGGTTAGCATTTCACTTATGACACCTCCACACGCACACCCTCACCATGATTTGCATGATCATCATCACGATAACCATGACGACCACGATCACTACCTGATTCCATTTTTATTGATTTTTAGCTTTGCAATTGTTGAAGCGGTGGGGAGCTGGTACACAGGCTCACTAGCACTGTTAAGCGATGCAGGCCACATGTTTTCAGACGTTGCGGCACTTGGGCTAGCTTGGCTAGCGAGCAGGCTTTCAAAAAAACCAAACATTAAACGCCACCCATCAGGCGTAAGCTTTGTAGAGCTAGGCGTTTCTATCTTTAACGCATGTTCATTGTTGCTGGTCATTGCCTTTGTAATCATTGAGGCGATTGTGCGCTTTAAAACGCCACACCAAGTGCAAGGCTTAGGTTTAACCATTATTGCCACTTTGGGTTTAATTGTGAATTTAATTGTGGCAAAACAATTGCATCACCAAGCAAAACACCATGCTGAAACCTTAAATAATCGCGCGGCATTTTTGCATGTGATTGGCGATTTATTAGGCTCAGTGGCAGCAGTAGTGGCTGGCGTGGTGATTTACTTTACGGGCTGGATGCCGATTGACCCGATTTTATCGCTATTGATTTCACTATTATTGCTAGTATTTACCGTGAACTTAATCCGCGATATTTTTAACACCTTACAAGGCAAAGCCAGTTTAAATTCGCACGGTCACACGCATTAAAAAGCCCATTTTTAACACCAACCAAAGGAGAGCATTATGCCCTACGTCAATATCAAACTCGCTGGTGAAGTGACCCGCGAGCAAAAAGCACAAATCGCCAAAGAAATTACCGAAACGCTAGAACGTGTCGCGCATAAACCCAAAAACTACACTTACATTACGTTTGAAGAAGTTGCCTATGAAGATTGGGCGATAGGCGGCGAGTTGCTGGGATAATCAAATTTCTAGTGAGTAAATGCGCAGTGCTAGATGGGCGCAGTGTTAGAATAGCCGCATGAAAACTCCCCCAAGACTAGAACCCCTACTTGAAGATGGCTTGATTGACGAGGTTGTGCGCCAACTCATGAGCGGTAAAGAAGCCACCGTTTACGTAGTACGTTGTGGCGATGAAGTGCGTTGCGCAAAAGTGTATAAAGAGGCGAATAAACGCAGCTTTCGCCAAAGCGTAGATTATACCGAAGGCCGCAAAGTAAAAAACAGCCGCCAAAGCCGCGCAATGGCAAAAGGCTCAAAGTTTGGGCGAGAGTCACAAGAAGCGGCTTGGCAAAGTGCCGAGGTAGATGCACTTTATCGGCTTGCCAATGCAGGCGTACGCGTGCCTGAGCCCTATAACTTTTACGAAGGCGTATTGCTGATGGAGTTGGTTACTGACGCCTTTGGTAACGCCGCGCCACGCTTGAATGACATTACTTTTAGCCCAGAAGATGCGCGGAAGCATCACGCGACTTTAATTAAAGAAGTGGTGCGTATGCTATGCGCAGGCATCGTGCATGGTGACTTATCTGAATTTAATATCTTGATGAGTGCAGATGGCCCAGTGATTATTGATTTACCGCAAGCAGTCGATGCGGCAGGCAATAATAACGCCCGCGAGATGTTAGAGCGTGATGTTAAAAACTTAAGTGATTATTTTGGGCGTTTTGCGCCAGAATTATTGACCACGCAATACGGTAAAGAGATTTGGGCGCTGTATGCGCATGGCGATTTAACACTGGAAACCGAGCTGACAGGCCGCTTTAGGCAAAGCACCAAAGCGGTAGATTTAAAAAGTGTGATGCGCGAGATTGAAGATACCAAGAAAGCTGAAGTGGCGCGGTTGTTGCGTATTGCGGAAGCTAAGCATGATGAATAACCGTGAAAGTATGGACGATAGAGCGAATAATTGTGGTCTGAGCTAACCCAAGTTTGACGGACAGTTTTTAAAAGAGGACAGTATCGTCCAAACTTTAGGAGGTGTTTATGGGTAAAGAAATCAATCCAATCAAAAGTAATCCAACGCTCAAGCGGCAAAAGTTT
>JABFSF010000118.1 GCA_013140755.1 Methylotenera sp.
GCAAGATGTATGGTTATTAGAAAAACTCGCGCACTTTGACCGCGAAGTCATTCCAGAGCGCCGTATGCACGCTAAAGGCTCACGCGCGTATGGCACTTTTACGGTGACACACGATATTACAAAATATACCCGAGCCAAATTATTTTCAAGCATCGGCAAAAAAACACCCTTATTTGCACGCTTTACCACGGTGGCGGGCGAGCGTGGCGCAGCCGATGCCGAGCGTGATATTCGTGGCTTTGCCTTAAAATTTTATACCGAAGAAGGCAACTGGGATTTGGTCGGCAACAACACGCCTGTGTTCTTTTTGCGTGACCCACTCAAATTCCCTGACTTAAACCACGCAGTAAAACGAGACCCGCGCACCAATATGCGTAGCGCACAAAATAACTGGGATTTTTGGACATCTTTGCCTGAAGCCTTGCACCAAATCACCATTGTCATGAGTGACCGCGGATTGCCCGCAACTTATCGCCATATGCATGGTTTCGGTTCGCATACCTTTAGCTTTATCAATGCCAAAAATGAGCGTTTTTGGGTGAAATTTCATTTTAAATCGCAACAAGGCATTAAAAACTTAAGTGATGCTGAAGCCGAAGCGATTGTAGGTAAAGACCGCGAAAGCCATCAGCGCGATTTGTATGACAGCATTGAACATAGCGATTACCCTAAATGGACGCTTTTTGTGCAAGTCATGCCTGAAAAAGAAGCTGGCAACTATCACTTGAATCCGTTTGACTTAACCAAAGTGTGGCCGCATGGCGATTATCCTTTGATTGAAGTGGGCGAATTTGAGCTTAACCGCAACCCTGAAAACTTTTTTGCGGAAGTGGAGCAATCTGCCTTTAACCCTGCTGCTGTGGTGCCTGGCATTAGTTTTTCGCCCGATAAAATGTTGCAAGCGCGCTTATTTTCTTACGGTGATGCGCAACGTTATCGCTTGGGGGTGAATCATCACCAAATTCCTGTCAATGCGCCGAAATGCCCATTTCACAGCTACCACCGTGATGGCGCAATGCGTATAGATGGCAACCACGGCTCAACCATTGGTTATGAGCCCAACAGCCAAGGTGCATGGCAAGAGCAGCCTGATTTTAGCGAGCCACCATTAGCCGTTGAAGGCATGGCCGACCACTGGAATCACCGCGTGGACGATGACTATTATTCACAACCTGGCAATTTATTCCGCTTAATGACACCCGCGCAGCAGCAAGTGTTGTTTGAGAACACCGCACGCTCTGTCGGTGGCGCATCGGTGGAGGTGCAAAAACGCCATATTGCAAATTGCACCAAAGCTGACCCTGCCTATGGCGCAGGTGTAGCTAAAGCCTTAGGTTTGTAAATGATCAGGGAATAATAAAAACGGGGCATCAAGCCCCGTTTTTATTACCAAAATTACTTCAAGAGTGCTAAATCTGCTTTTAAATCGTCCACATGCTCTAAGCCCACGGCGATGCGCACTAGGTTATCTTTAATACCCGCTTCAGCTCGTGCTTCGGCTGATACACGGCTGTGCGTAGTAGTGGCTGGGTGCGTAATTGTGCTTTTGGCATCGCCTAAGTTTGCGGTGATTGAGATGAGCTTGGTTGCATCAATCAACGCCCAAGCCGCTTCTTGCTCAGTTTGCCCTGCTTTGGGTTTTACTTCAAAACTCACAATGCCGCCGCCGCTGGCTTGCTGTAGTAAAGCAAGTTGATGTTGAGGATGCGAAACTAACCCTGGGTAATACACGCGTGCAACATTGGGTTGCGCCTCTAGCCACGTAGCTAATGCTAACGCATGGCTAGCGTGGGCTTCCATACGCACATGTAACGTCTCTAAGCCTTTTAAAAACACCCATGCGTTAAATGCACTCATAGTAACCCCTGCAGTGCGCAAAAAGCCGTAAACAGGCTCCATTAACGCTTTGCTACCCAGCACCGCGCCGCCCAAGCATCTGCCCTGCCCGTCTATATATTTTGTGGCAGAATGAATAATAATATCTGCGCCTAGTTCTAACGGGTGTTGAATGGCTGGCGTACAAAAGCAATTATCCACCACCAAATGCGCACCTGCTTTGTGTGCAATGTTAGCCAAAGCTTGAATATCGCATACCTCTGTCAGCGGGTTGGAAGGCGTTTCCACAAAAAATAATTTTGTTTTTGGCGTAATCGCCGCTCGCCAAGCATCCACGTCAGTCAACGACACAAACGTGACTTCTAAGCCCCAGCGTTTTAAAATATTGCTAAATAACTGCACGCTGGTGCCAAAAATACTGCGCGAAGCCACAATATGCTCGCCCGCGCTACATAAACCCATCACACACGCCAAAATGGCCGACATCCCTGTAGAAGTAGCGACGCACTGCTCTGCACCTTCTAACGCCGCCAGTTTATTTTGAAACATGGTCACGGTTGGGTTGGTAAAGCGCGAGTAAATGTTGCCCAGCTCAGTGCCACCAAAGCGCGCGGCGGCTTGCGCTGCACTACTAAAGCGAAAACTGGAATTTAAAAATAAAGCTTCAGAATTCTCGCCAAAAGGCGTGGCTTCGCTGCCCGCACGCACGGCTAAAGTTTCTGGGTGATATTGGTTAGTGGTCATTATTTCTCACAATTTCTGGGCATTAAAAAACCCGTAATAGCTGAAGCGGCTAAAACGGGTTCTTTTTTACCTCGCTTTAGCAGAATTTATTATGCGCCCGCAAGCTGAGTTTGACCTTGTAAAATAGATCACTCAAATCAGCGCAAGTTGATGTTATGCTGATATTACAATCTCGTCAAGCACTATTGCTCAACGGACTCTTCTGCGCTCTCAATTAAATTTAAATCCATTTGTGTGCTTGAGTTTGCTGGTTTTTGTTTTTTACTGCCATCGCCACGTGCATTTTCAATGGCAGCTAAATAAGCTTCACTAATATCACCTGTGACGTATTTTCCATCAAAGCACGAGCAATCAAAATTTTTAATATTGGGGTTGTTTAACGTTACGCCTGCCACAAGCGCATCTAAATCTTGATAAATCAGCGCATCTGCACCAATTTCTTGGCAAATTTGCTCATCGGTGCGCCCTGTAGCTAGCAACTCATCGCGGCTGGGCATATCAATGCCATACACATTGGGAAAGCGCACAGGCGGCGCAGCCGAAGCAAAATACACTTTATTGGCCCCTGCATCGCGTGCCATTTGCACAATTTGCTGAGAAGTGGTGCCACGCACGATGGAGTCATCCACCAACAACACATTTTTGCCTTTAAACTCAATACCGATAGGATTGAGTTTTTGGCGTACCGATTTTTTACGCAAAGCTTGCCCAGGCATAATAAACGTTCGGCCAATGTAGCGGTTTTTAATAAAGCCTTCGCGGTAATCCAAGCCTAGCTCAATGCCGAGTTGCAAAGCACTGGGGCGACTAGTATCGGGGATGGGAATGACTACATCAATTTGCTTATCTGCCCATTCGCGTTTTATTTTTTCAGCCAGACTTTTACCCATATCTAAGCGCGTTTGATACACCGAAACATTATCAATCACTGAATCTGGACGCGCTAAATAAACATATTCAAAAATGCACGGATTCAGCTTAGCGTTAGCGTCGCACTGACGGCTGAAAAATTGACCGTTCATATCAATAAACACTGCTTCCCCAGGTGCAACATCACGCACTAGAGTAAACCCTAACACATCTAATGCAACGCTTTCTGAAGCTACAATATATTCTGTACCTAGCGCAGTTTCTTGTTTACCAATGACTAAGGGGCGAATACCGTTTGAGTCGCGAAACGCCAGCAAGCCAAAATTAGCAATCATCGCTACCACCGCATAAGCACCTTTGCAACGACGATGCACAGCCGAAACAGCATCAAATACCATGTCGGTATTCAGAACGGCATTGGGTGCTGTTTTTTCAATCTCGTGCGCAAGTACATTCAGCAACACTTCAGAATCTGAGCTGGTGTTAATGTGCCGCAAATCTTGCTTAAACATCTCTTGTTTAAGTTGTGCTGAGTTGGTGAGGTTGCCGTTATGACCAAGCACAATACCAAAGGGGGAATTCACATAAAATGGTTGCGCTTCAGCGGCGCTTGATGATCCTGCCGTAGGATAGCGCACATGACCAATGCCCACATTACCTACCAAGTTACGCATGTGACGAGTATGAAATACATCTTTTACTAACCCATTGTTTTTGTGCATATAAAAGGTATTGCCATCTGTGGTAACAATACCAGCAGCATCTTGTCCACGATGTTGCAATACTAGTAATCCATCGTATAACAATTGATTAACAGGGTTTTTACCAACAATGCCTATGATTCCGCACATGAGTGATGCCTTATTTAAAAAGTAATTGAATTATTCATATTGCACATGCTGGGCGATTTCTTTAGGTAACCATGGTAGCAAACTGATTACTAGAGCCTCAAGCGGTGCGCTAAACATAGCATTTTGCCAACGTATATCTTTGGAGGCTGAGGTTAGCCCAGCTAAAAAGACTAAAATACATACGATGAGTAAACCTCTGGCAACCCCAAAAAATGCGCCTAATAGTCGGTTCATCCAGCCCAAACCAACTTTTTTAATGATTGCGGATAAGGCAATGCCTAATAAACTCGCTAATAAAAGTGTTGCTAAAAATATGATTAAAAAGGCCGCTAACACTCGTAACTGCTCTGTAGGAATATCATTGGGAATCAATGGCAATATTTGCAGGCTATAATTTTTTGCTACGTAAAACGCCCCTACCCAACTAAGTATAGCAATCACCTCTCGAACAAATCCGCGCATCATACTTAATACGACAGATACGCCAATAATGGTGAGGACTACATAATCAAAACTTGTCATTATTTTAATCT
>JABFSF010000142.1 GCA_013140755.1 Methylotenera sp.
ATGTTTTTGTCAGGCCTTGGAAGTAGGTTCGCTATATCTGTGTCTTTGAGCCATAGGCTACCGAATGCCTCATGAATCTCCTTAACATGAATATCGCTTAAATTTCGCCTCACATCTTCCCAGGTATTGCCTTTATTCAGTTCTAAAATATCTTGGACAGCCCGGCTAAACATGAGATTGCGCTCACGAATGCTGTAGACATCCCAAGCTGGCCGATCCTGCTCTGGTCTATCCTGGCAACACCTCTTATATTTTTGACCACTACCGCAACCACATAAGTCATTCGGTCCAATATTTACCTTGCGATCTTTTTTAAGATATTTATGTGATCCTGATGTACGGCCGAATTCATCCTGATAATGAACAGATCCATCTTTATAACCAACGTAAATCTCACCGCCAAATCGCCATAGATCATCCTTGGGTAGTAGGATTTGTCCGATCGAGCTCCAATCTCCACCGAACTGCTTCTCAGGATATAGCCAGTCCTTATTGCCTGCAGCAATGAATTTATGAGCTCGACTTTTTAAAATGTAATTTATCGCGATAACCTCATCGCGGCTAAACTTTCTGGTTCTGATGTAAGCATCGGTTCTTACGATGCTTTGCCCACGATATCTCGCGTTAGTGCGACGTGTAGTTAAATCCACATCATTAGGATTTTTCGCGTATTCAAGGTTGGTGAGGATGATGCAATGGTTTTCATCAAGCACGAACAAGGTCTGGGAACCGATTAATTCAATTGATGGATCGTCTGGATAGATGCAGGCAGTGGATTCAGGAGGGAAAGCCGCGTTGTAAATCGTTATAGGATGGTCAGTTACAATGAACTTCACATCCGAGTCTTCCGCAGAGACAATTTCCCGCACCCCTTCGGCCCACATGGTGCAATGCATCTGGCGTAAGCCCTGCATCTCTACCATTAGCTCAACTTGCGTCAAGCCTGGATACTTGGATTTGATCCAATCTAGCCCCTTCGGTGTGCGTAGCTTTTGCGTATCAAGGAATTCAAAGAAAGGTTGCAATGCATCATGCATTGCACTAGGGTTGCCTTCAGAGATCGCACTGACGGCTTTTGCACCCTCAGTATCAATGCTACCCATGAGCCAGCGCTCAATCTCGTCATTTAAAATTTCACCGAATTGAGTAGTGTATAAATCTTGTTGGCAGAAGCATCTAGATGGAGGCCATATATTAATTTCGCGATAGCTTACTATGCGACCATCCGCAATTTGCTTTCTTGGGTCTAGGCTAAGGTAGAAAAGCTGGTTGCTGTTATTGGAAAAGAAGCGCCGTTGATACCACTCAGGAACATAATGATTTTTGCGGGTTATCTGCTGAGCCATATTGGATTATCCATTGAATCGAATAGATTTACTTGGTTAACCATGAAGCATATGCCTTTATATCGATCATTGGCACTGTCGCACTACTTTGCAATCTTGAAATTAGCTCAAACAAAAATGTTGTAGCATGTTTGGTATGATCACTAATTTCATAAGAACTAGTCATATTGTTAAAGCAGAATGCTCCATGAGCAGCCACACATCCTAAATCTAGATGGGCATCAGATGTTTGACCATTAAGCGCTTTAATCAACGCATCTCCCAATGGTGGGCTCCAAGTACTTTCTAAAGCAAGTATTCCACCAATTATTGGTACTAATGGCTTCGGTGGGTATGTACCTCCAGCATGAGGTATAGGTAAGCTAGTTCTGTGCAACTTTCTCACACTTGCAACCTTATCTTGTGCATATTTAATTAGATCCGCATTGATCTCCTGTTTGGCTTCGAAGACAGCATAAACACTTTCTGCTGGAATAACAGTCTGACCTTCATAATTGAAAATAAATGGAGAGTATTGACGATCGAAAACCACAACATCAATTTGCTGACTAAAATTCCCTAGGCTATCTACAACATGTGCTTTTGTAGATTGATAACGATGAGGTAGGTATTTTTGTAATAGTTCTAACCATATATTTTCGCTTGCATCTCCTTTTGTTCCTGGATGAGCAAACGATTTGCGTGCAATAGTTAGTCTGTTTTGAATATCTTCGTGTAAATTTGCTAATAATCCATCTAATGACCAATCACTCATTTTCATCTCCGCTCAAATTTATCTATCGTTAAAAGGTGGTGTTGGTAAAATTGAACGCGTAATTTCAATAGCTCTCGATGCGGTCATAGGCCTGTTTGGATAGGCATCCAATATAACGGTCGGAAGCAACCGTTGAGTTAAATCTGAATAAGTGAAGCCATATTTTCTTGTGGTTGTTAATCCAGTTGCATCAACTAGTGCTTTTAATTCCAAAGAGGTAAAGCCAATATCTTTAAAACAGCGACTTAATATTTCCATGCGTTGCATGTCATCCGGTCTATTGAATATAAGAATATCTGCAGACCGTCTTCTTACCGCTGGATCAAGCGCATTTAATCGGTTAGTACACATAATTACTGCTACTGGTAGTTTGCCGTTTGCCAATCTATCAATTCCACGTATGAATGCATTTACACCAGCTCGGTCTTCATGGTGCATTTGCTCTGACTCTCTTGACTGAGCAAGCGCATCTGCTTCATCTACAAGTAGGATTACTCCACCTCTAGCAGCTCCAGATGTGCTTTTAAATTTAGAAGCCTGACTAAATGCTTGTTCGAAAGCTGACGACACTAACTGAGTCATTTCGCCTACACGACCTTGCCCTCTGGCAGATAAGCTTAATGGCAACAAAGTTATATCAATATTTTCTTGCCTAGCAACGGCATCACCTATTGTTTCTGCAAGCTCTGTTTTTCCTGACCCAACATCCCCAGCTAAAATTACAAGTGGCGGACGCCGTAAAACGGTATCCATTAGACTGGTTGCATTTGGATGATGCTTACTTATCCACTGGTTAAGGCCGTGAGGATTGATAAGTACACTTATCATATTTTTGAGACGATTGATTTTGTCATCCATACCAACCAGCTTTTGAAGTCTTTCTTTTGAGTCACTGTTAGGCAAAATAATTGAATTTTCAAAAAGGCCACTTAGATTTTTAAAATCTGACATTAAAAGCTCCTTACGGTTGAGCGGCCTAGTGATACGCCGCCAGATGAGTATGTTTTATCATCAGAAAAATAACCGTTTAATACCTGCGGCTCTGTGCCTGTTTCTCTTTTGATGGGTAGATTTTCTTTTACTGAGGATCGTTCGCTGGAGGATAGCTTGTCCCATGTACTGCTGTAGGTTAAAAAGCTGTGAAAACTTGCACCAGTAATATTTAAGCCAGGTTTTATTTTTCCTGGGTCATCATCATTTCCGAAACCACCTAAATCTTTTGCTGTATAACGCAGAGTAGGTTCTATCCAGTTATCATTTTTTTTGAATCCATAGGTCACAGTATCTAGGTAACCAGATTTCAGCAGCTCTGTGACTTCAGTCTCAAAATCTTGAATTCTAGTATCAGTCACTCCACCATAAAATCGTTGTAACCGTTTTAAATCTGTAGCAACCTTAGCCGCTAAATGCCTTGCATGCGTAACGGTAAAGCTGGTGGAATTTGATGTGGTTATACTTAAGCTCATAATTTATCCTTGAAAAGAAGTACCAAATACTTTTTGCCAATAGTAGACCGTCAATTCTTTAGTGGTTGCTGCCAGAGCAGAATCAATCGCATCCCCCGCGTCTAATGCAGCTTCACTAATGACTTCTGCATTACTACTGGTATACAACTTGGCAACATTGTTAGAAGAGTTAACAGGGTCAATTATTTTGACTGGGTGTGTATATGGCGGAACGCTGGATGTTTTATAGTTATCTTCAAATACGATTAACTTACTTAAATTGGTTTTTGCAACATACGTGAAAAATGCTTGCAATGCCTCTGGGTAATCAGAAAAATCAACGCCCTCATCGGCAAGATGTGCCAGTATTAATTCAATCATAAATGATTTGAAACGAAATCCATCTTGCTCTTGCTTCATTCTTCTAGCCCAAAACTTAACGAGCCTAACGACTTGTGCATAATGCTTTTCTTGAGAATTTTTTCGTTTTTTACAAAACTCTAAGTGCATAGGAATGCTGGTTTCGAGAAATGAACCATCATCTTGGCTGATTAAATTTCCACGCCATTCCTTATCCCCATAGTAAAGAATTGGTACGACATCAACATCCAACCCGCTACCTTTAAATGAAACGGTTACTGAATATGTTTGAGGCTGAACCTGATCTGGACTAAAATTTGGATAAGCCTTTTTCAGTTTTTCTGCCAAATAATTAAGTAAATCTTTAATATCGTTTGGTGCATCAGAGCCGCTGATATATACGGCTACATCAATGTCATTAAGGCTATTCAACGCCGTGCCCTTAGCCAAGCTGCCTGCAACCATCATTCTTTTTAAGCTAAAGTCTGGATGTTCCGCAATATATCCTTCTAGTTTTTCTCTTAATCTTCTAGCCTGAGCGCGGTACTCATCGGCTTTGGCTTTCGGAAGATTTACTTTATCTTCGGCGAATCGGACAATAT
Organism: Methylotenera sp.; assembly: GCA_013140755.1. GTDB lineage: Bacteria > Pseudomonadota > Gammaproteobacteria > Burkholderiales > Methylophilaceae > Methylotenera. The sequence goes on from JABFSF010000142.1 coordinate 4,508, forward strand.
TCTTATGATCTACATGAGTACGTGACACATTCAATCCTTTCTTTAAGAATTCATGGAAGTTACAGTTCACATTATTCAAATCTCATCAAATAATAAGTATAAAATATTCGGAATAGTGAACTTTTAAGAAGTATAACCATAAATAAATATTTGTCAAAATAAATTCGGTATCGTGGTATTATTTTATTTCGATAAACTTTTTTAGAGGATGGATGATATGGCTACCCGTCTAGGCGAAAAACTTTACGAGCTCAGAAAAGAACGTAAATTTACTTTAGATAAACTGGCTGAACT
>JABFSF010000092.1 GCA_013140755.1 Methylotenera sp.
AACTTGTTATTAGCGACTTGTTCATAGTGGCTTTTATAACATCGGTTCGGGGCATAGCGCAGCCTGGTAGCGTACATGCCTGGGGGGCATGGGGTCGCAAGTTCGAATCTTGCTGTCCCGACCAATCAAAATTAAAGACTTACAGTTTTATAGCTGTAGGTCTTTTTTGGTTTAGGGTCTGAGAAAGCCTTATAAATATAAAAAAATACCAAAAAATACTACATGGCGCATATTTTACGCTAATATTCATGAGTGATAATTTAGTTGAGATGAAGGCAGCACCTTGATGTTATCTCAATGAAAAATATATTTAATATTTATAAAACTACGCATTAGGTTAAACCACCTAACTCAGTTGCACTTAAAAAATAGATTGCAATTGAAAAAAGGAAATTATGGCCATTAAAAAAGAATCAAGTAAAAAAATGGTGAATCAATTGCCAAATGATGTTACTAGTCTTACCGATAATGTAGCGACATTTCCTATTGTTGGTATGGGTGCTTCTGCGGGTGGTCTAGATGCCTTTGAGCAGTTTTTTCGCAATGTACCTGCAAGCTGTGGCATGGCTTTTGTGCTCATTCAGCATCTTGACCCTACCCATGAAAGTATTTTGGGTCAAATTTTGCAACGCACTACGACATTGCCAGTGGTTGAGGCAAAAGACCAAATGGCAGTAGCGGCCAATCATATTTATGTTATTCCGCCTAATCGTGACATGGCAATTTTTCATGGAAAATTGCAGCTTAATATGCCAAGCGAGCCGCGAAGCCAGCGTATGCCGATAGATACATTTATGCGCTCATTAGCTGAAGATTGTGGTGAAAGAGCCATAGGTATTGTGCTCTCGGGTACGGGCACTGATGGCACATTAGGTTTACGCGCTATTCTTGGTGCTGGCGGTATATCTCTAGTTCAATCTCCAGAAACCGCCAAATTTAATGGCATGCCAATTAGCGCGATTCATTCGGGTTATGCCACACACGTGTTACCAGCAGATGCCATGCCTAAAGCGTTAATGGGTGATTTGCATCACTTAATTGTGCCAAATGATGTGCCATCACCCATGACGGTTAGCGGCATAGCACGCATTTTAATGATGTTACGTAGCAGTAGTGGCCATGATTTTTCTCAATATAAAAAGACAACTATCACACGGCGCATTGAACGGCGAATGTCGATTCATGATATTGATGATGCTGAAGTATATGTACGATATTTGAAAGAACACCCAGCTGAAGTGCAGCTGTTGTTTAAAGAATTGCTCATTAACGTTACCAGTTTTTTTAGAGATGCTGATGTTTTTATTGAGTTAAAACAGCATGTTTTGCCTGAGCTATTGGCTAATAAATCAGATGACTATGTTTTTCGTGTTTGGGTTGCAGGTTGCGCCACGGGTGAAGAAGCATACTCGATTGCCATTTTATTACGTGAGTTAATGGATGAAAATCATCGGGAAATTAGAACGCAAATTTACGCCACAGACCTAGATGATGACGCCATTGCAACGGCGCGCGCAGGACTATATTTGCCCAATATTGCCCAAGATATTTCGCCAGAGCGCTTACGTCGATTTTTTATTAAAGAAGATAATGGCTTTCGGGTAAAGAAAGAAATTCGTGAAATGGTAGTATTTGCGGTTCAAAATGTGGTTAAAGACCCACCTTTTACCAAGTTAGATTTACTCAGTTGCCGTAATTTAATGATCTACCTTGAGCCAGTATTGCAAAATAGGCTGATACCAACTTTTCATTACACGCTAAAACCTGGCGGTGTGCTGTTGGTTTCACCTTCTGAAAGCATAGGTAACCATACTGATTTATTTGACGCTATTAGTCGAAAATGGAAAATTTACTGTGCGATACATTCTTCCACTTCGAACAGAAAACTATTGCAAAGTGGGCTGTCATGGGCAGTCAATGGGTCTAATAAAATGCCAGAAGTGGTAGTTAAAAAACCTAGGGAAGCCAACTTTACTGAGCTAGCACGTCGCATGTTGCTGCAAATTTATGCTCCAGCATCAGTGGTTACTGACCTGCAAGGTAATATTTTATATGTGCATGGCGATACTGGAAAATACTTAAGGCCTGCACCAGGTCAGGCCACGTTAAATGTCATTGAAATGGCGCGTGAGGGCTTACAGCTTGAGTTACGCTCTGCCATTTATGCGGTAGCGAGTGATGGCACGCTCACTTTAAACAAAGAGTTACCAGTTAAAACTAATGGTGATTATTCTGTAGTGAGTTTTAGCGTGCGTAGGCAAATAGGGCCAGATGCTAGCGAAGGTATTTTTCTGATAAGTTTTCAAGATGTGGCAGTGACGCCAAAAAAACAAAAACGTCGATTGCACACAACAGAAAACAGCGCGCAATTGCGTATTGATGCGCTAGAGCAAGAGTTAGCCAATACCAAAGAAACTTTGCAAGTGACTATTGAAGCACAGCAGGTAAGCAATGAAGAAATGCTCTCAAGCAACGAAGAAATGCAATCTACCAATGAGGAAATGCAGTCTACTAACGAGGAGCTAGAAACCTCAAAAGAAGAGCTGCAATCTGTGAATGAAGAGCTAATTACGGTAAATGCAGAGCTGCAATCTAAAATTGAGCAATTATCTGACATGCAGAGTGACATGAAAAACCTGCTTGATAACGTAAATATTGGCATTATATTTCTTGATCAACACATGCATATTCGTCGCTTTACGCGCGAGGCAACACGTATTTATAGGCTTGCCCAAACTGATACTGGCCGCCATTTAGGTGATATTAAAACAGATTTAGAAGGCGATGACTTGCTACTACCTGCACAGGATGTGCTAAATACTTTAGTGCCATATGAGTGTGAAAAACGAACAAGTAATGGCAAATGGTGCCTAGTGCGTATTCAGCCTTATCGTAGCTTAGATAACGTGATTGACGGCGTTGTGCTGACCTTTACAGATATTTCAGAACGTATTGATGCTATTGCTCAACAAGAGGCGTTAGAGTTTTCTGAAAATGTAGTGAACACTGTGCGCGAGCCTTTAATAGTGTTAAATAATACCCTGCAAGTAGTTTCTGCTAGCAGCTCGTTTTATCAAGTATTTAAAGTCGCTCCAAAAGAAGTCATACGGCAACCGATTTATGAATTAGGTAACCGCCAGTGGGATATTCCCGCATTACGCAAATTGCTTGAAAATGTGCTAGAAAATGGCGAGGTGTTTGATAATTACTTAGTTGAACATGATTTCCCAATGATTGGCCACCAAAAAATGTTGTTAAATGCACGCCGCATCGCCAGTAAAATGGGGAGTACGCAATTGATTCTGTTAGCAATTGAGGAAGTTAAATGACAGATACTAAGCCAAATAGGCGTAAAGCACTTTATGAGCGTCGTAATTTAAGGGCTGAGGCAGAAGTTGAGCTTATTAAGCATCCTGTTGCCAAAACTGTTGGTATGGTTGATGAGAAAATCTTACATGAGCTTCAGGTGCATAAAATTGAGCTAGAAATGCAGAATGAGGAGCTGCGACAAGCGCATATTGCTTTAGAGGAATCACGAGATAAATACCTAGATTTATTTGAATTTGCGCCAATCGGGTATTTTACACTTACGGCAACAGGCTTAATTGCAGAAGTGAATTTTACGGGCGCGGAGTTACTTGGCGTAGAACGTAAAAAATTACTGTTAAGGCCTTTTTCAAGGCATATTGCACCAGACTGCTGTGACCAATTTCACCTGCGTCTCTCACGTTTAATGCGCGATGAAGAGCAACAAAGTTATGATCTTCAGATTCAGGGTAAAGATGATGAGCGCAGCGTACATGTGCATGCACTACGTGTAAAGGCCGAAGATGGCACCATTACTTTACGTATTACCTTAACAGATATTACCGAGAGTAAGCGCATAGAGGCTGCTTTGAAAGAGAGTGAGCAACGTTTTCGCACTTTGGCAGAGGCTGTACCGCAGATTGTCTGGATTACAAAACCAGACGGTTGGAACATATATTTTAATCAAAAATGGATGGATTACACTGGCTTGACCTTAGAAGAAAGTTTGGGTCAGGGCTGGAATACCCCATTCCACCCTGATGATAAGCAAACGGCTTGGGAAGCTTGGAAAAATGCAATTGAAAATAATGGCAGTTACTCAATTGAAAGTCGATTGCGCCGCGCAGACGGTGTTTACCAGTGGTGGTTGATTAACGGCGTGCCATTACATGATGAAAAAGGCAAAATCATTAATTGGTATGGCACTTGCACCGACATCTCAATGCAAAAAGAGATTGAACAAGACTTGAGAATTGCGGCTACAGCTTTTGAGGCGCAAGAAAGCATTGTGGTGACTGATAAACAGGGCATTATCTTGCGTGTGAACAAAGCATTTATAGGCATAACTGGTTACAGTGCAGTCGATATGCTTGGCAAGAATTTTTCGCTCATTACTTCTAGGCAACATGACTCAGTCTTTTTTAAATCGATATTTGAAACAATTAACCGTGATCAGTTTTGGCAGGGTGAAGTTTTTAACCAACGTAAAAATGGTGAGATATTTCTATGTTTGATGGTCATTACCGCTGTGATTGATGTCAAAGCATGTGTCTCGAATTACGTAGTCTCTTTTTTAGATATCACATTAAAAAAACAAGCAGAAAAAGTGTTGTTGGATGCCCGCCAAGATCTAGAAAGGCAAGTGGAAAAAGCCACGACAGAATTAACTAGCCTTAAGGGCGAGCCAGCGGAGTTTAATACTGCGCTAAAAGTAATGATGAAAATGCGGCATACAGAAAATGATGAAGCCAAAAACTTAC
>JABFSF010000105.1 GCA_013140755.1 Methylotenera sp.
TTAGAGAGGTGCTGCAATGTCCGTCAATGACATTAGAAGAAATACTGATGAAGGCCCACTATCCAGAATCAGAAGAAGAAGCATTAACCTCGCATAAAGTTTTAGAGCGTATAGCGGCTATTATTTCTGTATCTCACTTAAGAAGTGCTTCAAAGCTCCCCGAGATTTCTAGAGCTACAATTCAATGTCAGTCTTGGGATCATTTAATTAAAAGTATTCCTTTTGGCTTAACGGAAGAGCAAGAGGCTGGAATTGAACATCTGGTGAATGCTTTTTCGAAACCATATACATCGACTACATTAATTAATGGTGATGTAGGAATGGGTAAGTCAATTATTTATCAAGTTGCAGTCGTAGCAGCATACAAGGCAGGAGCTAGAGTTGCCATTTTGTTACCAAATGAAAGGTTAGCGTTGCAGGCTTATGAAGAGCTTGTGACAATGTGGCCTAATGTGCCTGTGTTATTGGTGGGTAAGAAAACTCAAAAAGATTTAACAAATGAAAATATTTTAGTGGGAACGACAGCTCTACTTTTTCGGGAAATTGGGCATCTTGATATTTGTGTGGTTGATGAGCAGCACCGATTTAGTGTAGAGCAAAGAAAATTTTTAGCTAATGATAAGACTCATCTTATTGAATTGAGTGCAACACCCATTCCTAGAACACAGGCAATGTTAAGTTATGGGTCGGTAAATGTTATTAAACTAACAAAAAGACATTGTGTTCAAGATATCAATACTTATATCGTTAATCGTGAAGCTGCCAAAGAAATGGTAAAGCATGTTAAAGAATTGGTAAATTCAGGAAGCAGACTTTTAATTGTTTGTCCACGAAAAGAACAGAAATTAGATTCGGAAGATGATATGTACCCGATGCCTTCTGTCCAAGAGGTCGCGGTCAAATGGGAAAAGCTGTTCCCAGGTAAAGTTCGTATTATGCATAGTGATACACCTGATGCAGAGGCGAAGAAAAGTTTGGATGATATAAAAGAAGGCAGGGCTAGCGTAATGGTGTCTACTACCGTTTTGGAAGTAGGTTTGACCATCAATGGATTAAGAGCACTTATTATTGTCCATGCAGAGCGATTCGGAGTAGCACAGTTGCATCAGCTACGCGGCAGGCTAAGTAGACATGGCGGTTATGGTGTTTGTTACTTGTACGTTCCTTTGCCGATTAAAGAAAATACGATGTCAAGATTAAGTGCGGTAGCAGCTACAAACGATGGACTCAAACTCTCAGAGCTTGATATGAAATTGAGAGGCTTTGGAGATCTATCATCAAAGGGTGCTAAACAACACGGCAGTGCGGATAGTATAATTTATAACAAAGAGGTTTCAATAGATTTGCTTCAAGAAATGATTGAGTTGCTACCAGAGTAGCCAAGGCGGATATACGATAACCAAGAATCTACTTCCCAAGCTTGTTATTTCCGAGGGTGTCCCGAATTTTGTGTAAATAGCTGTAAGAGGCAAAAGGACCATTTAGCTTGCAGGACTTCAGCAAATATCCATCAAATCTTTTGCTGAAACACCAAGCGTTCCCGCAAGCTTGCAGATATTTAACAGCGCAATATTACGAATACCTCGTTCTACACCACTCAAATAACTTCGAGCAAGCCCACTCTCAATCGCAAGTTTCTCTTGCGACCAACCAAGCTCTTTACGTACATTTGCCAATCGCTTTCCAAAAAGAATACGTGGATCAGTACTTTCACTAGTATTAAGATTAACCATAGGTCCATCGTAATAAGTGAACCACTATAAGACCACGCTATATGAGTGACATTTTTAGCTATTCAGCTTAATATTTCATTACTTTCTTAGTTGTGAATCTTACAAGATAATGAATAAATATCTACTTGATGCCAAGCTTGCTCATTTATCTGAAGCTGAAGTAGATGATCTAGTCAGCCGTTATTACAAAGGTGAAAAAATGACACCTTTGCTTGCTGAATTCAACATTCAATGTAGGCCGCAGGCTTTTGCTGGCATTTTGCCTTTCGTTCTGCACGGAGATCAAGAATGTCCTAATTGTGGTGCGCAAATGGGAGTACGCATGTATTCCAAATCAAGTTATAGACAATCCGAGAATGAACTTGAATGCTGCCATTGCGAGCATAAAGAATCACCAAGATGCAGATGCAATTGCTGTCAGAAGCTAAAAAAGTCTGAAGAACTCAATAGGCAGCAAAAACAAAAGGATTCAATCAAAAAGTATACTGAATTGTTTGAATGCTGGTCACTAAAGCAAAAAGCCGAACAACTTACGTTTCGTACCGCTGTATCGCTACTTGCGCTAGTTAGAACAGGTGAACTGAAAAGTGATGGTTCATACGGGTCAATTAGCAACAACCCCATTCCTTTCGCCCCTAACGGAAGTATGAGCGAAGCAATGGTAGCTTTGCTAATGAATGATAAATTGATTGGCCCGTCGGAGAATTCAACTCAGAGAGCATTTACTATTGAGGATGGCGTGATTACTTCTTTGGATATTAACTTGGTCGACTGGAAACTACACTGTGAGAATCCTGAGTTGCTCATATCAGAGATTGAAGATTATGGCCTTAATGGTAACTGGTCTGATTGCTGGAGCGATGAAGAAGTTGGTGATTTACGTCTAGAGCTTGCATTAGCTGAATGCAAAGAATTTTACGAATATTGTCTATCCGAACGTAGCTTTCATTATGTTGACGGGCCTGCAATTAATAACTTGTTGCTTAATTTGTTGCGAGACTACTCCGTTGCAAACTGCTACTACTTTATATGGAAAGGAGCCCAACAGGCATCTGACTATAAAATTAGAATGCAGGTAAGTTCTAGGCATGCAGCAAACTATATGTCTGGCGCATCTTTGCGATGGGCAGATAAAGCCAGATCTGAAGGTTGGGAGATAAAGAGTTTCAGTAGAAACTATAATCTTCCGCGAAGCATGCTAAGTTATGTGCTGTATGACGTCATGCTTAAAATTGGAGAGAAAGGGTTTACTGAGCCTCTAAGTAATTTAAATGCATCACCAACAAAATAATAAGGTACCTAGATATCGCTTAAGTTCTAGGTTAAATTCATTGGTGAGTATTCTAAATGTAGTAGACCAGTTACTCTCATTCAAACTGTCGACAATTAAGGGCGTTGGGCGGCAATATGACAAGCAAAGTTTTTGTGAGTGAACGACAGCTTCATGGCAATCAGTTTTAATCACTCCCATCAGTAAAGAGTCGTACATCGATTAAGTATGTCCGGCTGTAACATCCCCAAAGCCGACCTTCGGATGTGAAGGCTTTACTTCCGGAGTCGACCCGAAGCTGCCTTCCAGCAGCGAATCTGAGTTAGCTAATAAAAATTTCGATAGTCTTAACTGATCTCGCTGTCTAGCAAGAAGATTAAATAAATACCTAAGTCGCGTGTGCGCCCCAAATCTGCTGCATGCTAAAAGGGATCTCTTTAGCCTCCAGCAGAACCCCCTCTTTAATGGCAAAACGCTCTATTCCTGGATTCCGGTTTTCTGGATAAGGTAACGCGTCTCCAAGTTTATTCTTAATGGCTTGGATAGCAGGTGTAGTGGCGGTAACACCCTTAAACATGACGACAGCCGTTTCTCCACTGGCTAGTTTCACACAGCAACCAGGTGGATAAATACCCAGCTCTTTAATAAAAACGGCCGTGATTTTTGCATCACAGGTTTTTCCACCATCCATTAAAAGGCTACGTAATGCTTGTGTTGGGTGTATAGCCTTACGGAATTTCCTTGGTGCAATCATCGCTGTATAACGATCCGCCACGGCAATAATCTTAGCACCATCAGAAATGTTATCACCCGCCGTACCAGATGGGTAGCCGCCGCCATCAACATTTTCGTGATGATTAAGCACGTAGGCAAGCCAAAGTTGATCAGTGACACCCGCTTCTTTTAATAGCGCCACTGATAACTCTGGATGCTTGCGAATCAAAGCGCGTTCTTCGTCAGTTGGCGGTTCAGCGCGATTCTGCAAATCTTCCTGCAAACACAACATGCCGATATTCATGGTCAGTGCCGCTGCGGCTATAGACCCAATGTCTGACGCGGGTATTTGCATAGCCCTAGCCACCATGATACTCAAAATCGCGGCATCCATTAGGTGTCTATTAGAGTAACCTTCGGGAGTTTGCTTAAAAAGAATACAGGCGAGGGCGATATCTGGATTGGTTGTGATGGCGTCATTCAATATACCGACAACCTTCATGACCTCAGCAGGCGTATTTTCCATTGGAGCGTATGCAACAATGCCTAAAGTAATGCTTTGAATAATGCTTTGCGCCTTACCTATCAAACTTAATACGTGGTGCTTAGGTATTTTATCTGCATCAGTGATAGTTTCATGTGCTAGATGTGATTTCCTGTACTCCTCCGCATCAGCAAAAAGGCCACACTCAATCAGCTTTTCCAGCTGCTTCTCACTCTGCGGCACAAAGCCTTTACGTGCAAGCAGTCGTTGACTTGCGTCATAGATGTCCCAAAGAATAGGACTACCTACCTGCAGGTCTTCACGTGTTATTTTATGGAAATCTATTTTGTTCACTTTACCATTCTCAACGATGGAATCTTTAGGGAATTAATTTTTATTTTTAGTTTAAAGACTCTTAATCTAAAATAGCTTACCTAGATGCTACAAACTTCTTCTAAGGCGCTAGTTTTACCCCGTTTCGATTTTTTCTCTTGACCTGATATAGCGCCGCATCAGCCAGCTTCATTAGCTCTTTCCAGCCAGGTTGACTACCCAC
>JABFSF010000064.1 GCA_013140755.1 Methylotenera sp.
GCTTGTACCACAGTTTTTCGGTTTATTTTGGCTTGGTTTGCTAGCTCACGTGTGCCAGGTAATGCAACCCCTGGTGCAAGTCGCCCCAGTTGAATGGCTTCAATCACTTTTTGTGTGATTTGTGCGTGTAATGAGCTTGCTGAGTTACGTGCTAAACTAAGCTGAAAATCCCACGGCCTAAGCATTTATTTCTCCAATCCATAATCATGCTAAGCGGTTTTTGCGGTAAACACAGCGCATAAAAACCCTGATGATGGATACTAGGAGAGTCCACATTTTGCATCATATCAAAGGTGATGAATAAAATAAACCATCTGGACCCTAATGAATTAAAAAACTGGATGGAATGTAGGCTAATTTATTATATATAGTTACATCTGTTTACAAATTGCTAACAATTGCTTTGCTTAAGGTGAAGCAATTGTTAGCTTCTTTGGTTTCCTAGTACCAACAGCGAGTAAACAAAGATACAAAAATTTTAATTGATGAAATTTATCTTTGGAGATAATTTATGTTTACGACAAAACGAGTATTAGGCTTAGCAGTAAGCGCAGCCTTAGCACTACCTTTGGTAGGCTTTGCAGCAGCAGACCAAGAAGCAGCAATGAAAGATTCAAACAACTGGTTGCACCCACGTGGTCAACATGATAACCAAGGTTACAGCAAGTTATCACAAGTAAACAAAGGTAACGTTAAAAAGCTAAAAATGGCTTGGACATTCGCGACTGGTGTAAACCGTGGTCATGAAGGTTCACCAGTGGTAATTGGTAACATGATGTATGTACATACAGCATTCCCAAACAACGTTTACGCTCTTGACTTAAACGACAATCAAAAAATCGTTTGGTCATATTTCCCAAAACAAGACCCATCAGTACAAGCGGTGCTGTGCTGCGATAACGTTTCACGTGGTATGGGTTATGGCGATGGTAAATTATACCTTCAACAAAACGATGGTAACTTGGTTGCTTTAGATGCTAAAACAGGTGCTAAAGTATGGTCAGTGTTAGTAAATGATCCAAAAGTTGGTGCAACCAACACTAACGCGCCACACGTAATCAAAGACAAAGTATTGACAGGTTGTTCAGGTGCTGAGTTTGGTGTACGTTGCTTTATTGCAGCATACAACATTAAAGATGGCTCATTAGCATGGAAAGCTTACTCAACAGGCCCAGATGCTGAAACATTGCATGACAAAAATACTAACAAAGATGTCCCTGCTTACAATGCATTATCAGTTTACGAAGATGTAAATGGTGGTAATAAAATTGGCGGTTCATTCAAACGTTTACCAATCGAAAAAATGAAAATTGGTGAGCAAGAGTTAGGCACACGTACATGGTTAAAACCACAAGCAGTTAAAGATGGTTGGCAGCATGGTGGTGGTTCTGTATGGGGCTGGTGGCCGTATGATGCACGTACCAACTTAGTATATTACGGCGCAGGTAACCCATCAGTTTGGAACCCAGACGTACGTCCAGGCGACAACAAATGGTCTATGACTGTGACAGCGCGTGATTTAGATACAGGTATGGCACGTTGGGCAATGCAAATGACACCACATGACGAGTGGGATTACGATGGTGTGAACGAAGTGATCCTATTTGACAAAGGTGACAAAACCTATGCATGGCACCATGACCGTAACGGCTTTGCTTACACTTGGAATGCACATACTGGCGCATTGATTGCTGCTGAAAAAGTACACCCATTTGTAAACTGGGCAACAGACATTGATTTAAAAACTGGTGTGCCAAATAAAACACCAAATGCATCAACGCACCAAGACTACAATGCTAAAGGCATTTGCCCAGCTGCATTGGGTACTAAAGACCAACAACCAGCTGCTTACAGCCCACGTACTGGTTTAATGTATTCACCACTAAACCACGTATGTATGACTTACGAGCCAGTTGAGTCTAAATACGTTGCTGGTCAACCATGGGTAGGTGCTACATTGACCATGTTCCCAGGTCCAGATGGCGTAATGGGTGGTTTTGCTGCTTATGACCCAATGACCAACAAAAAAGTATGGTATAACAAAGAGAAATTCTCAGCTTGGAGTGGTGCTTTAACAACTGCAACAGACTTAGTGTTCTACGGTACTTTAGATCGTTGGTTAAAAGCGGTTGATGCTAAATCAGGTAAAGAACTTTGGAAATTCCAAGTAGGTTCTGGCGTGATTGGTAACGTATTTACTTATGGTCAAAAAGGTAAACAATATGTTGGCGTGCTATCAGGTATCGGTGGCTGGGCTGGTGTAGCGATGAACCTTGGTATGACTACACCAACAGACGCTTTAGGTGCTGCGGGTGGTTATGCTGAACTCGTTAAATACAACGCTGCTCCTGGTGGCGGTGCATTGAATATTTTCAGTCTGTAATGCACTGAAACACTTTGAAGTAAGCTTCAAAGTGGGGTAAAACTAAAAGCACCCCAATGCATCGGGGTGCTTTTTTATTGTACTAAATTAGCAAATCCAAATGACTCAGGCTGAGAGCTTCTTACCTACCAAAGTTTGGCGATGCATCAAACCAAACGCCCAAAAGAACCTAAAAACCGATGCTCTGTGACCCGCATAGAATAAGGCTTGCAGAGCACTGCTTTTGAAGCCCCAACGTTTGGCATAAGGGGCACCGCAAGGCGTCCCGCTTGAACGATGGGTTAGGGAAACGCTACAAAATGCCCTTATCATAAACTTCGGCCTTTAAATACTCTACGATATATATACTTTGCAAATCTAATTAGCAACATGATAGTACCTTCAAATGCTGCCTCCAGTAAACCATAAGCGAGAACCACGAGCGGCCCATACAGCAGAATAACTATAAAGAACTTTTTGGTTGAAATTGGAAGTGCACCCGCTTGTATATACTCGGTCAGAAGCCATACACCGCCAGTTAGAGCTATTGTTAAATATGCGCCAACAGCTGCGATAATAATCAATGATTGTTCTTTTAGTTTTGAGTATAGTTTGGATAGCCTAAGAAAAGGCATAGTGAAGCCCTAACGTGGGGCTAAGGGGCGCGCCGAAGGCGCGTCCCAGCGACCAGAGGGAGCGAACTTGAGCGCATTGTTAGCGGCCGAGTGGTTAATTAAGATATCTTCAACTGAATAGCCTAGGGCGGACTCTCGTATGACAAGCTCTGCATATATTTCCGTCTCTGGCAGCTGATTGTATAAGCTTTCCGATATGCAGTAATGAAAGAGTGGCGCACTTACAGATTTGAGTTTTAGCCTATGATCGCATGAGCGACGGGAGTGGTGAAGCTCCTTTGATGCTAAATCTTGCCTTGTATGCATAACTCCAAATGCCAGTGTAAAAAACTGAGGTAGCGATATTGCCAAATTAACCCATAGTATTCCGAATAAAAAAAGAGGTATAGCAGGGATTGATAGGGTCTTCTTTAGTCTAGATAACTCATGCCAAGCAGGTGCGGGAGCCCATAATCCCTTTGCATACAAACAGCCTATGGAGGCCAAAGCTATTACGGTCAGGGCTATCGACGCACTTAATGCAAATTCTGAAATATTTGGGCTGGTCACAAAATTATGTGTAAATACCAGCATGAGTGGCCCAATGAACATAAAGCTTAAAACGGTCGCCACCATTTTCTGATATTTGGTAAATCCATCTTGCCAGAGTAGTGCCATAAATTCTTTGTAGACGCTAACGTTTGAGTTAAGGGGCTGGCGTTAGCCAGTCCCGCTTGAACGATAGGTTAAGCTTGTTTAAGTATTTCATTTAGCTTGAATTGTTTCTATTTCAGCTAACGTTCCTGCCATACATATCGAACTCATGTCAGTTAGTATCTTAATTTTAGCCCTGACCAGCATCCCATTCTTTTGATACTTTTTTGGGAGATTAGATATTTCGTAAGTAACTTTGTCATCCCCTTTAATCGTCCAACATTCACCATCAATCGGCACATAAAAAATAGTACCAGTGATTGTAGAAGCCGAACAGGCTGAAATTTCAAATAGCAAAAAAAATAACGAAAAAATACGAATCAAAAACATAATTAATATCCCGTAGCTTAACGTTTGACATAAGGGGCACCGTTAGGCGTCCCGCTTGAATGATGGGTTAGAAAGCGCACTAAGTATACTTTGCCCAATGAATGATTTTTTTAAGCCCTTTAGCACCTAAGAACAACCAAAGACCAACAAGGATTTTTAAAAAATTAAATGCCACAAGTAAAGACCACTCTGGGTTTTGGATGTAGCTATCAGGGTAAAGCCTTTGACCTAGATAGTCTCCAATAACGTAGCTACCTAAGGCTGGTATAGCAGTAGCTAAAACCCATACACCAATAAGGCTGCAACCAACAGAAAACCAACCATCGAAAAGAGGTTTTTGTGCTTCTTCGGAAATGCTTGCGTTAGGGAGGATTTTTTTAGCGATGCTCGTAGGAAAATACCAAAGTAACCCACATATAAGTAAGGTGCCAGAGAGGCCAATAAGTAACGGAGCAAGCGTGTCGATATGAGTACGTTTATAAATAAATAACCCAACAGTAGTTGAAAGGTAATAAAGAAATAACCATATGGCGAATAGCCTAACTGTGACAGCAAGAGTTTGATGTGAGTTCATAAGCTTTCTAACGTTTGAGTTAAGGGGCTGGCGTAAGCCAGTCCCGCTTGAACGATGGGTTAGGGCTAAAACAGCAACAATTTACCTGAAACATAACAAAACCCACCAATAAAAAAAGGTGAAACACAAAACAACG